>CAYRLV010000108.1:0-10750 GCA_964425155.1 uncultured Ornithinicoccus sp.
AGCCCCAGCAGGGTGGGTACCCCGAGCAGTCCCAGCAGGGTGGGTACCCCGAGCAGCCCCAGCAGGGTGGATACCCCGAGCCGGCCCAGCCTCCGGCGACGGACGAGTCGGGCGAGTGGACCACCACGGACCGCCAGTGGGCCCAGTCGACCGACGCTCCGCAGGACCAGCAGCAGGCGGGCTACGCCGACCCCAGCCAGCAGGACTACGCCCAGGGCGTGCAGGCCGAGCCCGAGCAGCCGCCGGCAGCACCCGCACCCGAAGCCGCTCCCGCAGCCGAGGCAGCGCCCCCTGCCGAAGCCGCGCCCGAGGCGGCGCCTGCACCCGAGCCCGAGCAGCCGCCGGCCGCCGCGACCGGCGCCATGGCTGCGGCCGCCACCCGGTCGGACGAGCCGGCGCCCACCGAGGCCCCGGCCGCCACCGAGCAGCCCGCCGCCGACACCGCCGAGCCGGCCGACACCGGCCAGGGCGACGCGGTGCCGGAGCAGCTGCCGTTCGGCGAGGCCGCTCCCGGCCCCTACGGTCCCGGGTCGGCGCAGCCCGCGGAGGACGGCTCCGGTCCGGCGGGCTGGGCGGTCAAGGGCAACACCGGCTCGATGCTCTTCCACACCGAGGAGTCCCCGTCCTACGCGGACACGCGGGCCGAGGTGTGGTTCGACAGCGAGGAGAGCGCCAAGGCCGCCGGGTTCAAGCACTGGGACCGCAAGCGCCGGTGACCGCGAGGTAGCCGCCGACCCTGACGAAGGGGCGCCCCGGGCGGGGCGCCCCTTCGTCACGTCCGGACCAGGGCGAGCGCAGCCTGCTCGATCTGCGCCTCGGAGACGAGCACGTGCTCGGCGGCGTCGCCGAGGGGGATGAAGCTGTCCGCGGCCGCGACGCGAGCCAGCCGGCCGGCATACCCGTGGTCGACGAGCGCGGTGAGCACACCCTCGGACACCCCGCCGGAGCGGCGGGTCTCGTCGACCACGAGGACGCGCCCGGTCGCCTCGGCCTCGCGCAGCAGGTCGTCGACCGGCAGCGGGACCAGCCACCGCAGGTCGAGGACGCGGACGCCGACGCCGGCGGCTTCGAGCCGGGGGACGACGCGTTCGGTGAGGTAGAGGCCGTTGCCGAAGGTGACGACGGTCAGGTCGGTGCCGGCGCCGTGGGTGCGGGCGTGGCCGACCGGGACGTGCGTCTCCGCCCAGCCGGTCGGCGGGATGTACGGGGCCCGCCACCGGTCGTCACCCTCGGTGAGCAGGTCCCGCGTGTGGTAGCGCGCGATCGGTTCGAGGAAGACACACACCGCGCCCTCCGCCGCGGCGGCCACGCAGGTGCGCAGCATGGCGGCCGCGTCCTCCGGCCGAGACGGCGACGCGAGCACGATCCCCGGGATGTCACGCAACGACGCGATCGCGTTGTCGTTGTGGAAGTGTCCGCCGAAGCCACGCTGGTAGGCATAGCCCGCGAGGCGCAGCACCAGGCCGTTGCGGTACTGGCCACGGGAGAAGAAGCCGAGGGTCGCCCCCTCCCCGCGCACCTGGTCGATGGCGTTGTGCAAGTAGGCGAGGTACTGCACCTCCGGGATCGGGAGCAGACCGGACAGGCCCGCCCCCAGGGCGAGCCCGAGGATCGACTGCTCGTCGAGGACGCTGTCGAAGACGCGGGCGGGACCGGCCTGTGCCGCCAGCCCGCGGGTCACGCCGTAGACCCCGCCCTTGGTGGCCACGTCCTCACCGAAGACCAGCGCCTCGGGGCGAGCAGCCAACAGGTCCAACAGGGTTCGGTTGATCGACTGGGCGACGGTGAGGGGCTCGCCGTCCTCGGGGAGCCGTCCGTCGAACATCCTGGCCCGGGCCTCGGGGGCAGGGGCTCGAGCAGCGCCGCGCGCCACCAGCTCAGGGTCCGGAAGTGCCAGCGGGGCCGTGACCTCGGCGGCCGACTGCAGCCGCGGCGCGCCCGCCACCTCGCGCGCCAGGTCCAGCACCTCGGTCCGCTTGGCCTCGTAGCGCGCCCGCACCTCCTCAGGGGTGAGGATGCCGCGCGCCACCAACGCTCGGGCCGTGCCCAGCAGGGGGTCGCGCCGCCAGTCCGCCGCGATCTCGCCGGGGCTGCGGTAGGCGGACTCGACGTCCGACCCCGCGTGTCCCATGAACCGCACGGTGGACAGGTGCAGGAACACCGGGCGGCGGCGCTCGCGCACCAGCTCCACGGCGCGGGTCGCCACGGCCAGCGCCTCGAGCGGGTCGCTGCCGTCGGCGTGCAGGTACTCCAGCCCCGGGCGCAGACCGTAGGCCTGCTTGATCCAGCCGCGCGGCGTCCGCACGCTGATCCCGAGCCCGTTGTCCTCGCAGACGAACAGGAGGGGCAGCGGCAAGCTCTGGTAGCGCGTGTGGATGGCCGTGTTGATCGCTCCCACGGCGGTCGAGTGGTTGGCCGAGGCATCGCCGAAACTGCACACGGTGACGGCGTCGTCGGGCCACGGGCAGGGCAGGCCGAGCTTGCGAGTGCGGTCGATGGAGAGGGCCACCCCGACCGCGCGCGGCAGGTGCGAGGCAATCGTGGAGGTCTGCGGGATCACCGCGAGGTCCGCATTGCCGAAGACCTTGTGCCGCCCACCGGCGATCGGCTCGTCCCTGGCGGCGACCAGCCCGAGCAGCATGTCGCGGAGCGGTTGCTGCCCGGTGACCTGGGCCGCGCGGGCGAGGTAGAACGCGCCGGAACGGTAGTGCAGCAGCGCGGGATCCGTCGGACGGAGAGCTGCGGCGACCGCGGCGTTGCCCTCGTGTCCTGCCGAACCGATGGTGTAGAAGCCTGCTCCCTGCCGTTGCAGGATGCGCGCGGCCAGGTCCACGTGCCGGCTGCCCGCCTGGGCGTCGAACAGCCGCAGCAGCATGTCGGCCTCTGCGTCGATGACGCCGACGGGGCCGTGCGGTGGCGCCAGCGCGGACACTGCCTCGATCAAGGCGGTGTCGACGGGATCATGCATGTCCGACGGCTCCTTCCCGCAGCCGTGGCAGCACATCCGCCGCCACGGCTTCCACCACGGCGGGGTCGCCGGCGTAGGGCCCGTCCGGCCGCGGCCAGTGGCACACGATGTCGGTGAACCCCAGCGATGCGGCTCGTTCCGCGGTCTCCTCGAACGTGCCCACGCTGGACAGCGCGAAGGTGCCGCTGGCGTCGACCGACAGGTAGCGATCCAGCGTGACCGGGTCCCGGCCCGCCTCACCGAGGATCGTGTCCATGCGCGCGACCGACTCGGCGACGGCCGCCCACCACTCCTTCGGGTCCAGGCCGATCCGGCCCGTCGTCACCCAGCCGGCGCCGTGGCGAGCGGCCAGCCGCATCGACCGCGGACCGTTCGCGGCGACGACGAACGGGATCCGTGGCTGCTGCACACAACCGGGCAGCGTGCGCGCGTCGACCGCCTCGAACCAGGTGCCCCGGTGGTCGACGTGGTCGGTGGTCAGCAGCCGGTCGAGCAGGGCGACGAACTCCGCGAATCGGTCGGAACGCTCCCGCCTGCTGAGGGCGGGACCACCGAGGACGCCCGCGTCCAGGTCTCCCCCGGTGCCGAGGCCGGCGATCAGTCGGCCGCCCGAGACGTCGTCCAGGGCCAGCAGGTCGCGGGTGAAGGTGACCGGGTGCCGATAGTTCGGCGAGGCCACGTAGGTGCCCAACCGGATACGGTCGGTGACCGTCGCGGCGGCGGTGAGCGTCGGCACGGTGCCGAACCACGGGGCGTCGGGCAGTCCGGACCAGGTCAGGTGGTCATAGGTCCAGGCATGGTCGAACCCGAGCTGCTCGGCCCGCCGCCACAACGGGGCCGCCACCGACCACCGGTGCTCGGGCAGGATGATGATGCCGACGCGCATAGAGGGGACTCTATGCCGAGTGCTGCGACCGCGACCGACCGTCCCACTCGTCCGGCACGGTGAACTCCCAGCCGGGGCGCCACGCGAACGGCGCGTCCACCAGGTCCGCCAGCCGCTCACCGGCGAGCAGGTGCTGCAGGGCCCACCGATTGGCCGAGTGCGCCACGACCAGCACCCGGCGACCCCCGAAGCGACGGGTCAGCTCATCCAGGAAGCCACGCGTCGCCTCGACCACGTCGCGATACGACTGCCCGCCCGGGAACGGCCGGTCCAGGTATGCGGCGCGGGGCACCAGCCGCTCGACCCTCGCCCCGTTCAGCTCGCCGTAGTCGCACTCCCGGAGCCGGACGTCGCGGTGGCACGGGATCGCGCTGTCCTGAAAGGCGATCCGCACGGTCTCGACGGCGCGGGCCAGGTCGGACGAGAAGACGACGTCGATGCCGTCGGTCCGTCTTCGCTCGCCGAGCTGCGCGGCCTGCCGACGGCCCTCCGCCGACAGCTCGCCGGGCAGCCAGCCGGTGGCGACACCGGCCTCGTTGTCGAGGGTGGTGGCATGCGTCTCGAAGACGAGGTGGACGGGCATGTCCGGCTCACCCCGCGAAGAGCGGTAGGTGCGCACCCAGGTCGGCCCGCTCCCCGCTCGCTCGCAACCGGCCGGAGTCGGCCGCCTCCGGCCAGGCCAGGTGGCCGGTCGCCAACTGCAGCCAGGTGACGGCGTCGGTCTCCACGACGTTGGGCGGAGTGCCCCGGGTGTGCCGTGGACCCTCGACGCACTGCACCGCGCCGAACGGCGGCACCCGCACCTCGACGCTGCGCCCCGGTGCCCGGACGCCCAGCTCCTCGAGGGTGTAGCGGACGGCCGTGGCCACCTCGGTGCGGGGCGCGCCCTCGGGATCGGAACGCCATACCTGCAGGGCTTTTTCACCGTCCTCGACGGCGACGCGGCGACGGGGCGGCATCAGAGCTCGTCGCGGACGATCGGGCAGGACATGCAGCGCGGCCCTCCCCGGCCTCGACCGAGTTCGCTGCCGGGCACCTCGACCACCTCGACGCCGTGTTCGCGCAGGTAGGTGTTGGTGGTGACGTTGCGCTCGTAGGCGACCACGACGTCGGGCTCGATGGCCAGCACGTTGCACCCGTCGTCCCACTGCTCGCGAGCGGCGGCGTGCACATCCTGTGCCGCGGTGAGGACGGTGATCTCGTCGAGGTCGAGCGCGGCCGCGATGGCGCGGTGCATGTCCTCCGGCGGGTGGTCCGTGATCCGGAGTTCCTTGTCGCTGTCACCCTGCTCGATCGTGTAGGAGGGCAGCATCCCCAGACCGGCGTACTGGGTGAAGGTGGTCGGGTTGACCATGGTCATCACGGTGTCGAGGTGCATGAGGGCGCGCGCCTTGGGCATGTCGAGGGCGACGATGGAGCGGACCGTGCCCCCGGCCAGCAGGCTCTGCGCCAGCCGCTCGACGCCCTGCGGGGTGGTGCGTTCGCTGATTCCGACGAGGACCGCGCCGTTGCCGATGACGAGCATGTCGCCGCCCTCGGTGGTGGCGGGGCCGGCCTCCCGCCCGTTCTGCCAGAGGGCGAAGTCGGACCCGGCGAAGAGGGGGTGCCAGCGGTAGACGGCCTCGTAGTGCACCGTCTCGCGCATCCGCGCCTTCTTGTGCATCGAGTTGACGCTGACCCCGCCGTGGATCCAGGCCGACGTGTCGCGGGTGAACAGGTGGTTGGGCAGCGGCGCGAGCACGAGGTCGTCGGGACCCAGGGTGTGGATGAGCAGGGACCGCGGCTCCGGAATCCGTTCCAGCAGTTCACGTTTGGTGATGCCGCCGATGAGGAACGTGGTGAGCGTCGCGTCGTCCATCCCGTCGAACAGGTTGCGCAGGGCGTCGATGGCCATCGGCCCGTAGAGCCGCTCGTCGAGCGAGTGGTCCAGGATGTGCTTCTTCGCCTCGGGGATGGCCACGGTCTGCTCGAGCAGGTCGGCGAACAGGTGCACGGTGACGTCGCGCTCGCGCAACGCGGCGACGAAGGCGTCGTGCTCCTCCTGGGCCTGGGTGACCCAGAGCACGTCGTCGTAGAGGTAGGCGTCCTTGTTGGCCGGCGTGAGCCGCTGCATCTCCAGCCCCGGACGATGCACGATCACCTGCCGCAGCCGGCCCACCTCGGACCCGACGTGAAACCTCATGGAGCCTCCTGCGCTGTTGGGACTCCATCCTTTCACCACCTCACCCCGGACCGGCCGGGCTCCGGCCGGACGCTCCCCTCCTCCGGGGGGTTACCTTGTGGAGCATGAAGGCGACGACCATCCACGGCGCGTATGACGTCCGGCTGAGCGATGTCCCCGACCCCACCCTGATCACGGCCACCGACGCGCTGGTGCGGGTCACCGCGTCGTGCGTCTGCGGCTCGGACCTGTGGCGCTACCGCGGCATCAACGAGGTCGTGCCCGACTCGAGGATCGGCCACGAATTCGTCGGGATCGTCGAGGAGACCGGCGCCGAGGTGAGCTCGGTGCGGCCCGGTGACTTCGTGATCGCGCCGTTCCTCTACTGCGACAACACCTGCGCCCACTGCGCGGCCGGCGTCCAACCGTCCTGCGTCCAGGGCGGTGGCTACGGCCAACCCGACGCGGACGGCCACCTGGTCGACGGAGGTCAGGGCGAGTGGGTCCGCGTGCCCCTGGCGGACGGCACCCTGGTGGCCACGCCGGAGCCCCCGGACGACGAGCTCGTGCCCGCGCTGCTGGCCCTCTCGGACGTCATGGGGACCGGCTGGCACGCGGCGCGCCATGCCGGTGTCGCGCCGGGGCACACCGTGGTGGTGGTCGGTGACGGGGCGGTCGGGCTGTGCGGCGTGCTCGCCGCGGCACGGATGGGGGCGGAACGGGTGGTGGCGATGTCCCGACACGCCCCGCGCCAGGCCCTTGCCCGGCAGTTCGGCGCGACGGACGTCGTCGCCGAGCGTGGGGAGGCCGGACTGGAGTCGGTGCGCGAGCTGACCGACGGCGTGGGCGCCGATGCCGTCCTGGAGTGCGTCGGCACCGGCGAGTCGATGGAGACCGCGATCGGGTGCGCCCGCCCGGGCGCGACCGTGGGGTTCGTGGGTGTGCCGCACGGCGTGGAGTTGCCGATCAGCACGATGTTCGGCCGCAACGTCGGGCTCGCCGGCGGCGTGGCGCCGGCCCGGGCCTACCTTCCGGCCCTGCGCGACGACGTCCTGGCCGGTCGCCTCGACCCCGGGCCGGTGTTCGACCTGACGCTGCCCCTCGACGAGGTCGCCGAGGGCTACGCCGCGATGGACGAGCGGCGCGCGATCAAGACACTGCTGCGCCCGTGAACCAGGCGCCCGTGCCCACCGGCGCGGTCGAGCTCGTGCCCGACGACGGGCACCTTGTCCAGCGTGGCGTGACGGTGCTGGTCGACGGCCTGCCGCAGTCGCACGTCTCGCTGGACGACCCGGCATACCTGGCCTTCGAGTACGTCCAGCACCTCGCCACCGCGATCGACACGATCCGACCCGGGCCGCTGGCCGTCACACACGTCGGCGGGGCCGGACTGACGCTGGCGCGGTGGGTCAACGCGGTGCGGCCGGGGTCACCGCAGATCGTCCTCGAACCGGACGCGGCCCTGACCGAGGTGGTGCGGCGCGAGCTGCCCCTGCCCCGGCGACACCGGATCCGCGTGCGGCCGCAGGACGGGCGGACCGGTGTCGCGTTGCTCGCCGACGCGAGCGCCGACGTCGTCGTCCTCGACGCGTATGCGGGCGGGCAGGTCCCGGCGGAGCTCACCACGGTGGAGTTCCTGCGCGACGTCGCCCGGGTGCTGCGGTCCGACGGCACGGCACTGCTCAACCTGGCCGATGAGCCCGGGTTGCGGTATGTGACAAGAGTGCTCGCGGGTCTGCAGGAAGCCGTGGGGGAGGTCGCGGTCGTCGCGACGCACGAGGTGCTCAAGGGCAGGCGGTTCGGCAACGTCGTGGCCCTCGCGTCGCGCGCGGCACTGGACGTGCCGGCGTTGCGGCGGGCGGCGGCCGGCGCCCCGCTGCCGACCGGCGTGCGCGACGCGACGCAGCTGGGCCGCCGGCTGGCCACGGTCCGGCCGTGGTCGGTGGCCGACGCGTCCGCGTCTCCCCCGGCGCCCCCACCGGGTCGCTGGCGCCGCCGCTGACCCGCCTGTGCTCACCCAGAGCTACTTTGCTCACTGCCGGCCGCTCGGCGGCGCCGGAGAAGCGGCCTGGGGTGAGCACGCCGGATCGGCGACCGGGCGCGCTCGTGGTCACCGCAGGACGGCTGCGACACCCGCGCGGTAGTCGTCCACGCTCGCGCCGAGGACCAGGCGCTGCACGAGGTAGCCGGGCAGCAGCCCGAAGAGGGCCATGCCGACCTGCTCGGGATCCGCGTCCGCGTCGAGCCTCCCGTCCTGCTGGCAGCGGCGGGCGACCTCGGTCAGCATCGCCCGCATCCCCGCATACGCCTCGTGCAGGATCGACTCGATGACCGGGTTGCGCAGCGACTCGGCCCAAGCCTGCAACACGATCCGGCCGCGGTCGATCTCCCCCTCGAGCACGACCCCGGTCAGCAGGCCCAGCAGGTCGCTCACCGCCTCGGCCGGGTCGGGGCGGGCCCCGGCGTCGAGCTTGGCCGCAAACGGCGCCAGTGCACCCGCGAGGGTCTGGCCGACCGCGGTCTCGATCAGCTCCTCCTTGCTGCGGAAGTAGCCGTAGACCGCACCGGCGGACAGCCCGGACTCGCGGATGATGTCGGCCATCGTCGTGGCGTGGAAGCCGTTGCGGGAGAATGCCGTCCACGCTGCGTGGAGGATCTGCTGGCGGCGCGCGGCGCGATGTTCCTCGGTGACCTTCGGCATGGCCGCAGCATAAAACCGAACGACCGTTCTTGACGAAAGCGCGGGCATGGGTGCACGCTGTTCTTATGAAAACGAATAACCGTTCTTTATTAACAAACTCATGGCAACGGGTGGTGGGCATCGCCGTCGGACTGTCCCTCGCGGTGGGCGTGATCCTCACCGCGTTCGCCTGGCCGGCGGTGCGCTCCGCGCCGCACGACGTCCCCGTGGGCGTGGCCGGTCCGCCGGCCGCCGTCACCGGTGTCGAGCAACGGCTCGCCGCGGACCGACCGGGAGCGTTCGAGGTCCACCGGTTCGCCGACCGCCCGGCCGCCGTCGCCGCGATCCGGGACCGCGAGGTCTACGGGGCGGTCGTGATCGGCGCCTCCGGTCCCTCGGTGGTCACCGCGTCGGCCGCGAGCCCTGCGGTCGCAACCGCCCTGGGCGAGGTCGCCCGGGCGATGGGGCCCTCCGCCAGCGCCGCGCCTGCCGTCACCGACGTGGTGAGCACCACGCCGGACGACCCGCACGGCATCGGCATCGCGCTCAGCCCGTTGCCGCTGATCATCGGCGGCGTCCTCTCGGCCGTGCTGCTCGGCGCCGCGGTCGCCTCCCGTCGCGCGCGGGTGGCCGGGTCGTTGCTCTTCGCGGTGCTCGGCGGGCTCGCCTCGACAGCCGTGCTGCAGCCATGGCTGGGATCGCTGGCAGGCGGCTACCTGGCCAACGCCTCCGTGCTGGCACTCGGCATCGCCGCGATCTCGCTGACCATGGTGGGCCTCCGGTCCCTCGCCGGCACCAAGGGCCTGGCCGCGGGCGCGGTGACGATGGTCCTGCTGGGCAACCCGCTGTCCGGCCTGAGCAGTGCGCCCGAACTGTTGCCCAGGGGATGGAGCACGCTCGGCCAGCTGCTCCCGCCCGGCGCGACCGGGCAGCTGCTCAAGTCGGTCGCCTTCTTCGACGGCGCGGCGTCGACCGGACCACTCGTGGTGCTGGCGAGCTGGTCCATCGCGGGACTGGCGCTGACCGCGCTGGGTCGCTCACGCCGGACGTCCGTGCGGACGGGTGCGCCGAGCGGACTACCCGAGTCCTTGCGGGTCGCGGGCTGAGGTGAGCGGCAACCTGCCCGGCGCCTCCTCGCGCGTCGGCGCAGCCGCTCAGGAGAGGGTCAGGAAGAGCTTTTCCATCGCCGCCTGGTCCTCGGCGCCAGCACCCTCCGGCGCGCTGAGGCACTGACGCAGTCCGGAGGACACGATGGCGAAACCGGCCCGGTCGAGAGCCCGGTTGACCGCGGCCAGTTGGGTGACCACGTCCTTGCAGTCGCGGCCCTCCTCGATCAGACGGATGACACCGCCGAGCTGTCCCTGAGCTCGGCGGAGGCGGTTGACGACGGGGATCATGTCGTCAGCGTCCAACGTGACCATAGCGATGCTCCTTGCCGCGGATGGGGGCGCGTGGACAACGGACCGGTCTGCCTGACGAAACGACGAGGACCTGGCTGCGATGTGCCGGGATCGCGCGGCCCGGACACGTGTGTCGAGTATACCTACGGGGGTATTGAGGTCCAATCCACGCCGATTCGCGGAATGCCCTTCAGCCCCGTATGCTCGAGACGGTGTAATACCCCTAGGGGTATCCTTGGCATCGACAGGAGGACCATGACCCCGCCCGAGATCATCACCATCGACACCCCCACCCTGGGTGACCGCAGCTATCTGGCGCACGATGGCCAGGTGGCGGTTGTAGTCGACCCGCAGCGCGACATCGACCGCGTCCTTGATGCCGCTTCCCGCGCTGGTGTGCGCATCTCCCACGTCTTCGAGACGCACATCCACAACGACTACCTCACCGGCGGGCTGGCGATCGCCGAGGCGACCGGCGCCGCATACCACGTCAACGGTGCCGACGAGGTGTCGTTCACGCGCACGCCGATCGCAGACGGCGACGTCGTCGAGGTGACACCGGCGCTGTCGGTGCGGGCCATCGCGACGCCGGGTCACACCTTCACCCACCTGTCCTATGCGCTGCAGTGGCAGGACGAGACGGTCGCGGTGTTCA
>CAYRLV010000109.1:0-10736 GCA_964425155.1 uncultured Ornithinicoccus sp.
GCCAGAACCCCGCGGTCGGCTCGGCCCACGGCCGGATGCAGCGCATCGGCATGTCCCACCTGAAGTGGCTCGTGGTGCGCGACTTCAACCTGATCGAGTCGGCGACCTTCTGGAAGGAGGGTCCCGAGATCGCGACCGGCGAGATGCGCACCGAGGACATCGGCACCGAAGTGTTCTTCTTCCCGGCGGCCTCGCACGTGGAGAAGGACGGCACCTTCACCCAGACGCAGCGGATGCTGCAGTGGCACCACCAGGCGATCGACCCGCCCGGCGACTGCCAGAGCGAGCTGGACTTCTTCTACCTGCTGGGCAAGAAGATTCGCGAACGGCTGGCCGACTCCACGGACGAGCGGGACCGGCCGCTGCTCGACCTCACCTGGGACTACGACCGGGAGGACGGGCGCGAAGGAGCCTCCGCCGACGCGGTGCTGCGCGAGATCAACGGCTGGCAGCTGACCGGCCCGGACCACCGCGAGCGGGGCGACCTGCTGTCCAGCTTCACCGAGATGAAGCCGGACGGCTCGACCGCGGGCGGCTGCTGGATCTACACCGGGGTCTACGCCGGCGGGGTCAACCACGCGGCGTCGCGCAAGCCCGGGTCGGAGCAGTCCTGGGTGGCACCGGAGTGGGGCTGGTCCTGGCCGGCCAACCGGCGAATCCTCTACAACCGCGCCTCCGCCGACCCCGACGGCAAACCGTGGAGCGAGCGCAAGGCCTACGTCTGGTGGGACGAGGAGTCCGGGAAGTGGACCGGCTACGACGTGCCGGACTTCCCGCTGACCAAGGCGCCCTCATACCGACCGGAGCCGGGCACGGCAGGAGCCGCGGGGCTGGCCGGTGACGACCCGTTCATCATGCAGGCCGACGGCAAGGGCTGGCTCTACGCGCCGAAGGGACTGCTCGACGGCCCGCTGCCCGCGCACTACGAACCGCAGGAGTCCCCGGTCCGCAACCCGTTCTACTCCCAGCAGTCCAACCCGACCCGGCAGGTGTTCAAGCGCAAGGACAACTTGTCCAACCCCTCGGCCGGTGCGCCCGGATCGGACGTCTATCCCTACGTGTTCACCACCTACCGGCTCACCGAGCACCACACGGCCGGAGGGATGAGCCGGTGGTCGGGTTTCCTCGCCGAGCTGCAGCCGGAGTTCTTCTGCGAGGTCTCCCCCGAGCTCGCCCGCGAGCGCGAGCTGACCAACGGCGGCTGGGCCACCATCATCACGGCGCGCACCGCGATCGAGGCCCGGGTGCTGGTGACCGACCGGATGACGCCGCTGGACATCGACGGGCAACGGATCCACCAGATCGGCCTGCCCTACCACTGGGGCCAGGGCGGTGGCGGCGCCCTGGTCACGGGTGACAGCGCGAACGACCTCATCGGTCTGACGCTGGACCCGAACGTGCACATCCAGGAGGCCAAGGCCGCGTCCTGCGACATCCAGCCCGGCCGACGACCCACCGGTCCGGCGCTGCTCCGGCTCGTCGAGTCCTACCGCAGCCGCGCCGGCATCACCGTGGAGACCGGCAACACCCTGCGCGAGGAGGCCTGATGGCCCGCAACAGCCTGTTCGGCCCGCTCGACCCCGCCCCGGACGCGGGGTGGACGCAGGCCGGCCCCCGCAAGGGGTTCCTCACCGACACCTCGGTCTGCATCGGTTGCAAGGCCTGCGAGGTCGCCTGCAAGGAGTGGAACGCCATCCCGGCCGACTGGTCCGAGGGGTTGTCCGGTGACTCCTACGACAACACCGGCGCGCTCGGCGCCAACACGTGGCGGCACGTGGCGTTCATCGAGCAGCCGGTGCCGTCCCACGCTCCCCCGGTGGACCTGGGGATGCCGACCCTGCGGCCCGCCGACGAGCCCGGTGCCGGGGGCGATGACGGCACGGAGGGCAGTGAGGGCACCAAGCCCGACTTCCGGTGGCTGATGTCCTCCGACGTGTGCAAGCACTGCACGCACGCCGCCTGCCTCGACGTCTGTCCCACCGGATCGTTGTTCCGCAGCGAGTTCGGCACCGTCGTCGTGCAGGACGACATCTGCAACGGCTGCGGCTACTGCGTGCCGGCCTGCCCCTACGGCGTGATCGAGCGCCGCACCGGCCCGGAGGGCGCCAAGAACGTCGGCATCGCGCAGAAGTGCACGCTGTGCTACGACCGGCTGGAGGCCGGCAACACGCCCGCGTGCGCGCAGGCCTGCCCGACCCAGTCGATCCAGTTCGGCGACGTCGAGGAGCTGCGCGAGCGGGGCAAGGCCCGGGTCGAGGAGCTCAAGGCCCAAGGTGTCGAGGGCGCGCGGCTCTACGGCGACGACCCGAACGACGGGGTCGGGGGCACCGGTTCGATCTTCCTGCTGCTCGACGAACCCGAGGTCTACGGCATGCCGCCGGACCCGGTGGTCACCACCAAGGACCTCCCCGACATGTTCCGGAAGGCCGGTATGGCGGCACTCACCCTGGTCGCGGGCGCTGCCCTCTCCTTCCTCGGCGGGCGCCGATGAGCACCCCCGGAGAGGCGCAGACGCGTTTCGGCCGCTGGCCGGACGAGCAGGACCGGTTCGGCGCGCGCCGCCGTGACCAGGCCGGCCGTCTCCTGCGGTCCGCGGGAGACGCCCTCAGCCGGAGCTCGTGGCGACGCCGTGAGGGCGGCGAGCGGGCGGTCGTGCCCCCGGCCGAGTTCACCTCCTACTACGGCAAACCCGTGGTCAAGCCGTCCCCGTGGGAGAACGACATCCCGGCCTACCTCTTCTTCGGCGGCCTCGCCGCCGGGTCCGCGCTGCTCGGCGCCGGTGCCGACCTCAGCGGGCGGACCGCCTTGCGCCGCAGCAGCCGGATCGGGGCCCTGGGCAGCGTCGGGCTGAGCACCTTCTTCCTCATCCACGACCTGGGCAAACCGAGCCGTTTCGTCAACATGCTGCGCGTGGTCAAGCTGACCTCACCGATGTCCGTGGGCAGCTGGATCCTCGCCGGTTTCGGCCCGATGGCGGGCGTCGCGGCCGTGTCCGAGGTGCTCGGCGGGGTGCTGCCCGGCCGTCTCGGACGGCTGCTGACCTGGGCCGGCCGCCCGGCCGGCCTGGGGGCAGCGGTCTTCGCGCCCCCGCTGGCCACCTACACCGCGGTGCTCGTGGCGGACACGGCCACACCCGCCTGGCACTCCGCATACCGTGAGCTTCCTTGGGTCTTCGCGGGATCGGCGGGCGCGGCCTCCGGTGGTCTGGGGATGGTCACCAGTCCCGTGGCCCAGGCGGGACCGGCGCGCCGGATGGCCGTCGGTGGTGCCGTGCTCGATCTCGTTGCCGGTCGGCAGATGGAGCAGTCGATGGGGTTGTCTGCCGAGACCCTGCACCAGGGGCGGGCGGGGACGCTGATGAAGCTCAGCCAGGGCCTGACCGCTGTCGGCGCCGCGGGGGCGGCGCTGCTCGGCCGGCGCAGCCGGGTCGCCGCAGCCCTGTCCGGGGCCGCCCTGCTCGCCGGCTCGGCCTGCACCCGGTTCGCGATCTTCGAGGCCGGCCAGGCCTCGGCCCAGGACCCGAAGTACACCGTTGTTCCGCAGCGCGAACAACTCCTCGGCGCGGAGCGGGCCGCCCGATTCAGATAGGAGACCCCTGAGGAGGGGACATGACCGGCAGCACATTCGCACCCACGGACAATCCGACCAAGGGCCGATGGTGGCTGGTGGCCGCCGCCCTCCTGTTGCAGTTCTCGATCGGTGCCGTCTACGCCTGGAGCGTCTTCAGCAAGGCACTCGCCGAGTCGGAGGCGTTTCACCTCACCAAGGTCGAGGCGTCACTGCCGTTCACGGTGACGATCGGCATGATCTTCATCGGTTCCTACCTCGGTGGACGGATCCAGGACCGCCGCGGCCCACGCGTCGTGGCGCTGACCGGTGGTGTCATCTACGCCGTCGGTGTGGTGCTCGCCTCCTTCTCGCAGCACCACGGTCAGCTGTGGCTGCTGGTGCTCGGCTACGGCGTGATCAGCGGTTTCGGGCTCGGCTTCGCCTACATCGTGCCGATCGCCATGCTGCAGAAGTGGTTCCCCGACCGGCGCGGTTTGATCACCGGACTGGCCGTCGGCGGTTTCGGCTTCGGTGCCGTGCTCACCTCCCCGATCGCCCAGGCGCTGATCAAGAACAACCAGGAGGTGCCGACCAAGGTGTTCCTGCCGCTCGGGATCGGCTACCTCGTGCTCTCGCTCGTCGGCGCGTCGTTCTTCCGCAACCCGCCGGAGGGCTACCACGTGCCGGGTTACGTACCGCCCACCAGCGGTCCGGTCATGGACAGCGGCAAGGACTACACCGAGAAGGAGGCGCTGGGCACGCCCCAGTGGTACATGCTCACGGCCATCCTCACTCTGAACGTCACCGTGGGCATCGCGCTGATCGCCGAGGCGGCCGCCACGGCGACGGACGTGGCGGGCTACACCGCGGCCGGCGCGGCCGGCCTGGTGGGGGCCCTGGCGATCTTCAACGGTGGCGGCCGGATCGTCTGGGCGGCCCTGTCGGACAAGACCGGCCGCATGACGGCCTTCGCCGCGATGCTGGCGATCCAGGGGATCTGTCTGCTGCTCGTGCCGCACACGACGAACGCCGTGCTGTTCTTCATCCTCGCGGCGCTCATCTACCTCTGCTACGGCGGCGGGTTCGGCACCATGCCGGCGACGGCGGGAGACTTCTTCGGGGTGAAGTACGCCGGTGCGATCTACGGCCTGATGATCGTCGGGTGGAGCCTCGGCGGCATCTTCGGGCCGATGATCATCTCCGCGCTGATCGGTGGCGAGCGCAACTACACGCTGGGTTACACCACGATGGGCATCATCGCGCTGGCCTCGATCGCGCTCCCACTCGTCACCAAGATGCCCCGCACCCGGCAGGACCCGGACGAAGGCCTCCTGGGCGAGGAGGCCGCCCTCGGCTGACCCTGGCTTCCCGTGGGGCTCGCGCGGCCCGGGCGTCGCGAGCCCCACGGGGGGTGCGCGCGGGAGGGTGATCGTGGCTTACTGGGCGTATGGACGTGTCCGAGGCGATGCGTGCGACGCCCCGCCGGCAGTTCCTGCCCGCGGACCAACGCGGCCGCGCGGACGCCGACACGGCGCTGCCGATCGGCCACGGCCAGACCGGGTCTCAGCCGACCACGGTCCGCAACATGCTCGAGCTGCTCGATGTGCGTCCCGGCCACTGCGTGCTGGACGTCGGCTCCGGATCGGGATGGACGACCGCGATCCTCGGACGTCTCGTCCGCCCGGGTGGCTTCGTGGTCGGCGTCGAGCTCGACCCGTCGCTCGCCGTGTGGGGTGCCGAGAACCTGGCCGCGAGCGGCACCACGTGCGCCGAGATCCGGCAGGCCGAGGACGACGTGCTCGGCCTGCCGGACCTGGCGCCGTACGACCGGATCCTGGTCTCCGCCAACGCCCGCCGGGTGCCCGGGGAGCTGGTCGACCAGCTGGCCGACGGCGGCGTGCTCGTGCTCCCGGTCCGGGGCCGGATGACGCGGGTGCGACGTCGCGGCGACCGGATCGAGAAGGACGAGCACGGCATCTACCGCTTCGTGCCGCTCCGTTGAATCGAGCGCGCCGGCTCGATGGCAACTCACGCTGGCGTTACTCGCGTGGCCAGGCGGCAGACCGGCGTGTCGCACGGCGTGTCGCAGGGTATGGCCAGCGCGACGTGACGGCGACCCGCCGGTACCAGGCATGCGTCCCCCGGCGGCAACGGTCAGCGGACGGTCAGCGCGTGCTCGCCGCGCGCCGTGACCTCGCCGATGACGGGTGCGCCGGGGATCTCGCCGACGACGAGCAGGCCGCCGCTGGTCTGCGCGTCCGCGAGCAGCAGCAGCTCCTCCTCGTCGCACGCGGCCTCCAGCTCCGGCCGCACCCAGTCCAGGTTGCGCCGGCTGCCGCCCGGCACGAAGCCGTCCCGCACCGCCTCACGCGCGCCGTCGAGGTACGGCACCGCGGCGGCGTCCACCACCGCCGAGACACCGGAGGCTCGGGCCAGCTTGAACAGGTGACCGAGCAGCCCGAAGCCGGTCACGTCGGTCGCCGTGGTGATCCCCGCCTCCAGTGCGGCACGGGAGGCCTCGTCGTTGAGCGCGACCATGGATGCGATCGCCTGCGGGAACACCTCCCCGGTGGCCTTGTGCCGGTTGCCGAGCACACCGACGCCCAGCGGCTTGGTGAGGCTGATCGGCATACCGGCGCTCGCGTTGTCGTTGCGCAGCAGGCGATGGGGGTCGGCGACCCCGGTGACGGCCAGACCGTACTTCGGTTCCGGGTCGTCGATGCTGTGCCCACCCGCCACCGGGCAGCCCGCCGACGCCGCGACGTCGGCCCCGCCACGCAACACCTCGCGCAGCAGCTCGGTCGGCAGCACGTCACGGGGCCAGCCGACCAGGTTGATCGCCACGACGGGGCGACCACCCATGGCGTAGACGTCGGACATCGCGTTGGCCGCGGCGATCCGGCCGAAATCGTAGGCGTCGTCCACGACCGGGGTGAAGAAGTCGGCCGTGCTGATGACCGCCAGGTCGTCGCGCACCTGCACCACCGCACCGTCGTCCCCGGCATCCAGGCCGACCAGCAGCTCCGGGCTGCTGGTGCCGACCAGGCCCCGGACGAGGTCCTCCAGCTCCCCCGCGGGGATCTTGCACGCGCAGCCACCCCCGTGCGCGAACTGCGTGAGTCGATAGGGCGAGACTGCGGAGGTGCTCATGGCTCGACCCTAGCCACGCTCGCCACCACCCGACAGGGGAAGTCCCGGTTCCCAGGGGACCGAGGTGACCGGCTACGGTGACCTGCGGAGGCGTACAGGTACCTGGTGGTCCTCCCGGTCTTCAACACCGGTGTGCGGCGGTATCCGTCGCAGGCGGGTTCGATTCCCGTCCGCCTCCGCCACGTGGCGGCCCGAGGGACCGTGCAGAGTTCACGGATCCGCGGACTTCGCACGCGCCCGGACGCCAACCGCGTGCAGAGTTCACGGATCCGCGGACTTCGCACGCTGGGGCCACAGGCTGCCGGGCGACCTGCCGACTCGTAGGATCGGGACGTGTCCCGGTCCGACCCGCGCCGCCAGGTCCCGCGCACCGACACGGTGCTCGCCGACCCGCGGCTGGTCGCGGCTCGAGAGCGGCTGGGTCCCGCCACCGTCAAGGCCGCCGTGCGCGACGCGCAGCAACGGGCGCGGGACGGGCTGGTCCCGGCGACCGCCGTCGCCGACTCCGCGGTGGCAGCACTCCCCCGCTCCGCGACGTCGCTCCGACCGCTGCTCAACGCCACCGGCGTGGTGCTGCACACCAACATCGGACGAGCACCGTTGTCCCCGGCCGCGATCGAGGCGATGACCCGTGCCGCCGGCTACGTCGACGTGGAGTTCGACGTCGCCACCGGGGCACGCGCGCGTCGGGGACGCGGCACGCTGTCCGCCCTCCGCGAGGCCGTCCCCGATGCCGGCGACGTGCTGGTCGTGGGCAACGGTGCCGCCGCGCTCGTGCTCGCCACCACGACGCTCGCCGCCGGCCGCGAGGTGGTGGTGAGCCGGGGCGAGATGGTCGAGATCGGGGACGGATTCCGGCTGCCCGACCTGATCGCCTCGACCGGCGCACGGCTGCGCGAGGTCGGCACGACCAACCGGACCAAGCTCGCCGACTACGCAGCGGCGGTCGGCCCGGACACCGGCTGCATCCTCAAGGTGCACCCCAGCAACTTCCGGGTCGAGGGCTTCACCTCCTCGGTGCCCCTGGAGGAGCTGCGCGACCTCGGTGCCCCGGTCGTCAGCGACATCGGCAGCGGGCTGCTCGCGCCCGACCCGCTGCTGCCCGACGAACCGGACGCGGCGGGCACGCTGCGCGCCGGAGCCGACCTGGTGACCTGCAGCGGTGACAAGCTTCTCGGCGGTCCCCAGGCCGGGCTCGTGCTCGGTCGGGCCGACCTCGTCGAGCGACTGCGCCGCCACCCGCTCGCCCGCGCCCTGCGGGTGGACAAACTCACCCTGGCAGCCCTCGAGGCGACCCTGGCCGGACCACCCACCCCGACCGATGCCTACCTGCACGCCGACGTGGGCCGGCTCCGGGAGCGCTGCACGGCCGTGGCCGCGGCAGTCGGTGGGGAGGTGGTGCCCTCCGACGGTGCCGTCGGGGGCGGCGGCGCTCCGGGACTGGCGCTGCCCGGGTGGGCGGTCGCCATACCTGCCTCGTATGCGGAGTCGCTGCGCCTGGGTGACCCGGCCGTCGTCTGCCGGGTCGAGCACGGGCGGGCCCTGCTCGACCTCCGATGCCTCCCCGAGGACGACGACGCGTCCGTGGTCGCTGCCGTCCTGCAGCTGAATGGCCGTGGGACGGAAGGAAACTCGGCCGAGACGGACAGGAGTCACGGAGCCTAGTGCACGTCGTCGCCACCGCGGGTCACGTGGACCACGGCAAGTCCACCCTGGTGCGGGCCCTCACCGGGATGGAGCCTGATCGCTGGGAGCAGGAACGACGGCGCGGACTGACCATCGATCTCGGTTACGCGTGGACCTCGACCGACCCCGACGAGGCCATCGCGTTCGTGGACGTGCCCGGCCACGAGCACTTCATCGGCAACATGCTCGCCGGGCTGGGCCCGGCGACGGCCGTGATGTTCGTGGTGGCGGCGGACGCCGGCTGGCAGGCCCAGTCGGACGAGCACCTGGCCGCGGCGGACGCGCTGGGGCTGCGCCAGGGTCTGCTCGTGGTCACGCGCGCGGACCTCGCCGACCCCACCCCCGCCGTGGAGCAGGCTCGCGCCCGGATCGGTGCCTCCAGCCTGAGGGACATCCCCGCCGTCGCGGTCTCGGGCCGCACCGGCGCCGGCCTGGAGGGACTGCGAACGGCCCTGCGGAGGTTGACTGCTCGGATGCCACCGCCCGACACCGCGGCCCGCGTGCGGCTCTGGATCGACCGGGCCTTCACCGTCAGGGGCAGCGGGACGGTGGTCACCGGCACGCTCGGGGCGGGGTCACTGCAGGTCGGAGACGAGCTGGAGGTCGGGGGTCGCCGGGTCGGCGTGCGGGGGCTGGAGAGTCTGGGGCAGGGCCGCGACCGGGTGGAGGCGAGCGCCCGGGTGGCCGTCAACCTGCGCGGAGTCTCCCGCGAGCAGGTGGGCCGCGGGGACGCGCTGCTCACACCTGGTGGGCCACCACCCTCCGACGCCGTGGACGTCCGGCTGCTGGCGCCCTTGCCGGCCGGGGCACCGATGCCGGACAGCGTTCCGCCGGTGCGGGATTCGGTCGATCCGGCACGGTTGCGCGGAGACCTGGTGCTGCACGTCGGGTCGGCGGCACGGTCGGTGCACCTGCGCCCGCTCGGGGCCGACACGGCCCGGGTGCTGATGCCCGAGCCCCTGCCGTTGCAGCCGGGAGACCGCGCCATCCTGCGCGACCCCGGCCGTCACGCGGTCATCGCCGGTGTGCTCGTCCTCGACACCGACCCGCCCCCGCTGCGTCGCCGCGGCGCCGCCCGGCAGCGCGGCGCCGCCCTCGAGTCGGCGACCGGCGAGGTGGATCCCGCCGCCGAGCTGTCCCGTCGCGGTGCCGTGCGCAGAGCCGACCTGAGCGGCCTCGGGCTCAGCGCCGACCGGCTCGACGCCACCGACGGCATACGGCGACAGGGTGACTGGTGGGTGGACGAGCAGACCTGGGCTCACTGGCAACAGCGGTTGCGCGACGTCGTCGACGCGGCCGCCGCTGCCGATCCGCTCCGTCCGGTGCTCCCTCTGGAGGCGGCCCGCGCCACCACCGGGATACCGGACCTGCGGCTGCTGACGCAGGCGGCCGTCGCGGCGGGCCTCGAGGTCCGCGACGGCGCGCTGGCCCGCCCGGAGACCGTGATCTCCTTCGGCCCGGCGGAGGCCGGGCTGCGCTGGGTGGAGGAGCGTCTGGCGGAGGACCCCTTCGCCGCGCCGGAGCAGCCCGACCTGGTGACCCACGGTCTGGGCGAGCGAGAGCTGGCGGCAGCCGAGCGGGCCGGCCGGCTGCTCCGGCTGGCCGACGGCGTGGTGCTGCTGCCGAGCGGACCGGCGCGGGCCATGCGGGTGCTGGCCGGACTCCCCCAACCCTTCACGACCAGCCAAGCGAGGCAGGCTCTGTCGACGACGCGACGGGTCGCCATACCGCTGCTGGAGCACCTGGACGGACGGGGGTGGACGCGGCGGATCGACGCCGGCCACCGCGCCGTCGTCCGCTGATCAGCCTTTGAGCAGCTGGCGGGCCATGACGACCCGCTGGATCTGGTTGGTGCCCTCGTAGATCTGGGTGATCTTGGCGTCCCGCATCATCCGCTCCACCGGGAAGTCCTTGGTGTAGCCGTAGCCGCCGAGCAGCTGCACCGCGTCGGTGGTGACCTCCATGGCCGTGTCGGACGCGAAGCACTTGGCGGCGGCGCCGAAGAACGACAGGTCGGCGTCGGACCGCTCCGACTTGGCCGCCGCGACGTAGACCATCTGCCGCGCCGCCTCCAGCTTCATCGCCATGTCGGCGAGCATGAACTGCAGCCCCTGGAAGTCGGCGATCGCCTTGCCGAACTGCTTGCGTTCCTTGACGTAGCCGAGCGCGAAATCGAGTGCGCCCTGGGCGATCCCGACAGCTTGCGCGCCGATGGTGACACGCGTGTGGTCGAGGGTGCGGAGCGCGATCTTGAGCCCTTCGCCGGGCTCGCCGACCATGCGGTCGCCGGGGATCCGGCAGTCGTCGAAGTGCAGCTCGCGGGTCGGGCTGCCCTTGATGCCGAGCTTGCG
>CAYRLV010000110.1:0-7571 GCA_964425155.1 uncultured Ornithinicoccus sp.
CGCCGCCGAGGAGGTGGCGTGACCATGGCAGACCAGGACGGGCGCGAGCCCCAGGAAGCCTCGGCCGCACCGGTCTCGACCGACACGGCGGAAGACAAGCCGGCCGTCGCGAAGCGGCTGAAGGGCGCGCCACGGCACGGTGGCGGCCCGATGGGCGGCATGGGCATGCCGGCCGAGAAGTCGATGAACTTC
Organism: uncultured Ornithinicoccus sp.; assembly: GCA_964425155.1. GTDB lineage: Bacteria > Actinomycetota > Actinomycetes > Actinomycetales > Dermatophilaceae > Segeticoccus. Next base: position 193 of record CAYRLV010000110.1, read on the forward strand.
GGGCCGTCGGCCAAGCGGCTGATCCGCCAGTTGCGCCCGGAGCGCGTCAGGGTCATCGCGGTGATCGCGCTCGCCGTGATCAGCGTGGGCCTCAGCGTGCTCGGCCCGAAGATCCTGGGGCGGGCCACCGACGTCATCTTCGCCGGATTCATCGGCAGCCGGATCCCCGACGGCGTCACGGTGCAGCAGGCCATCGCCGGCGCCCGTGCCCAGGGTGACGATAACTTCGCCGACATGCTCGCCAGCATGGCCGCCAACCCGGACGTCACGCTCGCCCCTGGTGTCGGCATCGACTTCGGTGCGTTGGGTCGGGTGCTCCTCGTGGTCATCGCCCTGTATGTGGGCGCCTCGCTGCTGATGTGGGTCCAGGGCTACCTGCTCAACGACGCGGTGCAGCGCACTGTGCAGCGGATGCGCACCCAGGTGGAGGACAAGCTCAACACGTTGCCTCTCGGCTACTTCGACAACCAGCCGCGGGGTGAGCTGCTGAGCAGGGTGACCAACGACATCGACAACATCCAGCAGTCGCTGCAGCAGACGCTCAGCCAGCTGCTGACGTCCCTGCTCACGGTCATCGGCGTCCTGGTGATGATGTTCGTGGTCTCGCCGTTGCTCGCGATCATCGCGCTCGTCATGATCCCGGTGTCCATCGTGGTCACCCAGCAGATCGCCAAGCGTTCGCAGAAGCTGTTCGTCAAGCAGTGGACCCACACCGGCGAGCTCAACGGGCAGATCGAGGAGGCCTTCACCGGGCACGAGCTGGTCAAGGTGTTCGGCCGCTCCCAGGAAGTCGAGGCGACCTTCGCCGAGAAGAACGAGGAGCTGTTCAAGGCCAGCTTCGGCGCCCAGTTCGTCAGCGGGATCATCATGCCCGCGATGATGTTCATCGGAAACCTGAGCTACGTGATCGTGGCGGTGGTGGGTGGTCTGCGGGTCGCGTCCGGGTCGATGAGCCTGGGCGACGTGCAGGCGTTCATCCAGTACTCCCGACAGTTCACCCAGCCGCTCACCCAGGTCGCCTCCATGGCCAACCTGCTGCAATCCGGCGTCGCCTCCGCCGAGCGGGTCTTCGACCTGCTGGACGCGGAGGAGCAGGTGCCGGAGCGCCGCGGCCACGCGCTGCCCGCGGAGCGGCACGGGCGGGTGGAGTTCGAGCAGGTCTCGTTCCGCTACGAGCCGGACAAGCCGCTCATCGAGGACCTGTCGCTCGTGGCCGACCCCGGACACACCGTGGCGATCGTCGGGCCCACCGGCGCCGGCAAGACCACGCTGGTCAATTTGGTCATGCGGTTCTACGAGCTGAACGCCGGCCGGATCACCCTCGACGGCGTGGACATCACCGAGCTGACCCGCCACGACCTGCGCAGCCAGATCGGCATGGTCCTGCAGGACACCTGGCTGTTCGGCGGCACCATCCGCGACAACATCGCCTACGGCAACCTCGAGGCGACCGAGGACCAGATCCTGGAGGCTGCCCAGGCGACGTATGTCGACCGGTTCGTCAAGACGCTTCCGGACGGCTACGACACGGTGATCGACGAAGAGGGCAGCAACGTCAGCGCGGGCGAGAAGCAGCTGATCACCATCGCCCGGGCGTTCCTGGCCGACCCGTCGCTGCTGATCCTCGACGAGGCGACCAGCTCGGTGGACACACGCACCGAGCTGCTCGTCCAGCACGCCATGAACGCGTTGCGGACCGACCGCACCAGCTTCGTCATCGCCCACCGGCTGTCGACCATCCGGGACGCCGACCTGATCCTGGTGATGGAGGCCGGCCGGATCGTGGAGCAGGGCACGCACGAGCGGCTGCTCGAGCGTCGGGGCGCCTACTACCGGCTGTACTCCGCACAGTTCAGCGGAGCGGCGACGGACGTGGACGCCGAGGACGAGTTGCAGGCGATGGCCGCCGGAGCGCCGGCCCCCGAGCTGGCCAGCCCGGCCACGGAGGACTGAACAGCAGACCTCACTCGGCCGCCGGAGCGACCGGGAGCTCGGCGATCAAGGAGTTGAGCTCTTCCCGGCTCACCTCGTAGATGTCTGCCGCCGCGATCCGGTCCAGCAGCGTGAGGGCACGTCGCCACGCGACCCGAGCCTCGTCATACTGACCCAGCTCGCGGTGAGCGGTGCCGAGCTTCTTGAGCGTGACGGCGGCGTTGCTGGTGTGCCCGATCGAGTCATACAGGTGGAGCGCCTCGCGCAGGGTCTCGACCGCGCGGGCGGGCTGTCCGGCACTGATCTGGGCTTCGCCCAGGGTGTCCGTCGCCCCCGCGTGCAGGAAGGCGTCGCGGTGGGTCCGGGCATACGTGACCGCCTGCTCGGCCGCGTCGAGCGCCTCGGGCACCCGGTCGACGCGCAGGTAGATCCCGGACAGGTTGTTGAGCAGTTGGGCCTGGCTCAGCTCCTGGCCGGCACGACGAGCATCCGCCAGGGCGCGCTCGCCGATCTCGAGCGCCTCGTCCCAGTGACCGAGGATCTCGTGGGCGAGGGAGAGGTTGACGCGGGCCTTCGTCTGCCCGTCGTCGTCGCCGGCCACCTGGTAGAGCCGCAGCGCCCGCTCGAAGCACGGCAGGGCGCTCTCGATGTTGCCGGCACGTCCGTGGAAGCTCCCCAGCACGTTGGCGCAGACCGCCTGGCCGTAGACGTCGTCCACCGACCGGGCGCCCGCTTCCACCTGCTGGTAGAGCGGCACGGCGTCGGCCGACGCGATGAGGGTCAGATAGGTCGACAGGGCCAGTGCCACGCGGTATGCGGTGTGGTGCTGTCCTGCGGCGCGTGCCTCGGACACGATCGAGAACAGCGCGCCCCGGTGGTCGGAGAACCACTCCATGGCCGACCTGGCGTCCGGGCAGTGGTGCGGCGTCGTGCCCGGCTCGGGCGGACCCTCCAGCACCTCCTCGGACTTCTGGCTGAGCTGCTCGCGCGCGTCGAGCGCCGAGTGGAGGTACCAACTGCGCAGCCGCCGCAGCGCCGCGTCGCGATCCTCCTCCGAGTCGACCTCGAGAGCGAGCTGCGCGGCGTAGACCCGGATCAGGTCGTGCATGACATACCACCCGGGGCGCGCCTCGCCGAGCAGGTGCCCGTCGCAGAGGCGGTCGAGCAGCCGCTCGGCGGACGGCTCGTCGATCCCCGCCACGGCTGCGGCGGCGCCCACGTCGAGATAGCCGTCGGGGTGGATCCCGAGCCGGCGCAGCATGTCGGCGGCCTCGGGCGTGAGCGTGTCGTAGGACCAGTCGAACACGGCGCGCACGTTGGTCAGCGGGTCGTCCTCCCACCCGCTCAGCGCGGCGAGCCGCTCGCGACCGTCGCGCAGCTGGGCCACCAGGGTGCCCAGCGAGCGCCCCTCGTGTCGCCCGGCCCGTTCGCCGGCGATGGCCAGGGCCACCGGCAGGTGCCCGCAGAGCTCGGCCAGCTCGCGCAGCTCGCGCTCGCGCGACACCTCGTCGGCATCGGTGCCCACCGGGGTGAGCCGATGGGTGAGCAGCTCGAGCGACTCGTCCGCAGTCATCGCCTCCACCGCGATCCGGTGCGCTCCCTCGCGGGCAGCCAGGCTGCGCAACTGGCTGCGGGTCGTGATCAGCAGCAGGCAGTCGCCCCCGGGAAGCAGAGGGCGCACCTGCTCGCTGTCGCGCGCGTTGTCGAGCACAATCAGCAGGCGGCGCCCGTCGAGCCGGTCGCGCAGCAGCGCACTGCGCACCATCAGGTCGGCCGGGATCTCGGTGCCGGGCAGCCCCAGCTCCCGCAGGAGCAGGTCTAGTGCGGCCCGGGGGTTGACCGGGTCCCCGGGCCCATAGCCGCGCAGGTCGAGGAACAGCTGGCCGTCCGGGAAGGACGACCTGACCCGGTGCGCCCACTCCAGCGCGAGGGTGGTCTTGCCGGCGCCACCCGGCCCGTGCAGGGCGATCACGCCGGGTCGTGGTGCGTCCGGGTCGGGGCCCACGAGGGCATCGAGCCGCCGAAGCTGCTCCTGTCGGCCGGTGAACCCTGGTATGGCGTGTGGCAGCAGGTGCGGGACGCTGGTCGCCGATCCGGGGGCCGCGCGCTGGGGGGTGGCCGGGCGGGTGTCCCCTTCCAGCAGCCGCAAGTGGATCGCCTGCAACTCGGGTGCCGGGTCGGCGCCGAGCTCGTCGGCGAGCTGGGCACGCAGCTGCTCGTAGCGTTCAAGCGCCTCCGCGCGTCGTCCGGTGGCCTCGAGGACCCGCAGCAGCCGAGACCACAGCGTCTCGCGCAGCGGGTGCCGTTCGATGAGCGAGGTGAGCTCGGCGGTCGATTCCGTGGACACGCCGAGCTCCAGCTCGAGGTCGACGCGGCGCTCGACCGCCATGAGATAGCGCTCCACCAAGGGCGCCGCCTCGTGCCGTTCCAGCCACTCCGATGGTGCCTGGCCGAGGGGCTCGCCCCGCCAGAGCCGGAGAGCGGCCTGCAAGGCGACCCGCTCGGCGTCCGGGTCGGCGGCGGCCCGGCTCGTGTCCATCCGCTGCACGAACCGCAGGGCGTCGACGTCGTCGCGGTCCACGAGCAGGGTGTAGCCGTGCGGGTCGGTGCGGATCCGGTCGTCCCCGATGAGTCGGCGCAGCCGGCCGACGTAGGTCTGCAGGCTGCCGCGCACCCGCTCCGGTGGGTCCTCGTCCCAGAGCCCGGCGGCCAGCCGGTCGATCGACACGACGTGGCCCGCGGACAGCGCCAGCATCGCGACGAGCGCCGTGACCCGACGCCCCGGCAACGGCACGCGTTCGCCGTCGAGCAGGACCTCCACGCCGCCGAGCAACCTGATCTCGAGCGGTGGCATGTCACCCCGATCCTGCGTTCGACCCACCTGTCCGAAGTTTCGACCCTAGCCGATTCGGGGTGCCGCATGGCTTGATCGGGGTCCGGCGTCTGACGGCGATGACAGCACGGCGGCAGCCGGACGACAGCGCAGCCGGGGACGGTCGGTGTCATGCCCGAGACCTCGACCTGGATCGCGTTCGCCCTGGCCACCGCTGCGGTGCTCGTCATCCCCGGACCGTCGGTGGCGTACGTGGTGGCTCGCAGCCTCGAGCAGGGGCGGCGAGCCGGGATCTACTCCGTGCTCGGGTTGGAGGCCGGTGCCGTCGTGCACGTCGGTCTGGCGGCGACCGGGCTGGCGGCCCTGCTCGCCTCGTCGACGACCGCGCTGACCGTGATCCGCGGCGCGGGCGCCGGCTACCTGTTGTGGCTCGGGGTCCAGGCGTTCCGCTCGGCGGCCGGCGCCGGTGGTGGTGCCGGCGTCGTGAACTCGGCCGGTCGCGAGGCCGCCGAGGAGCGGCCGGTCGAGGGTGTCACGGCCGCAGCCGCGGGGATCGGAGGGGTCGGGACGGTCGTGGCCGCCCCCAGACTGGTGGCCGACGGCGTCCTCGTGGATCTGCTCAACCCCAAGACCACGTTGTTCTTCCTTACCTTCCTGCCGCAGTTCGTCGACCCCGGGCGCGGTGGCGCCTCAGGGCAGGTACTGCTCCTGGGAGCGGGATTCGTGCTGATGGCCCTGCTGTGCGACGGGATGTACGCGCTGCTCGCCGGCGGGCTGCGGGACCGCTGCGACCTCGATCGGGCACCGGCTCGGCTGCACCAGGTGACCGGCGCGGTCTACCTCGCCCTAGTGGTCGTGGTCGTCCTGCTGTAGCGGCGGGCATCTTCCGCTGGGGCACCGGCGTCCCGGGGCGCGGTCGTCAGGTGTCGCGACCGACGGCGTACTCGCGGATCGTGCCGCCCGGCCGGAAGAAGTCGCGGTCGTCGTCGAGCGCGTCACGGATCGACGGATCGTCCGATGCCACCACCTCACGGGCGGTCTTCGCGTAGAGGTTGCGGTCGTGGGCGGCGATCGGGTCATCGGTGTCTCCCGAGACGTCCCGTCGCACCGTGACCCAGGTGCGCCGGTCGGGGTTCGTCTCGCCCTCGAGCCGGGGCACGATGTCCTGCTCGTGCTCGAGGGAGAGCACGTGCACGGACTTCGGGATGTCGAATCGCGCGATGGGCGCGCCGCTGGTGACGACCCGGGTGACGTGGAAGCGGCGGCGGAAGGCAGGGGAGGCGGCCAGTGCCGCGGCAATGATGCCGCCCTGGCTGTGCCCGCTGAGCATGACCGGCTGCCCCGGCGGCACGCCGGCGTCGGCCATGGCCGTCTCGAGGGCGCGGCGCACGGATCGCATCGCCGTGGTCGTGTCGCCGGCCATCAGGTGCAGGTCACCGGTCAGGTCGAACGGGTTCGCGCCGGCGCGCGGGTCCCACTCCTGGGTGCCCGGGATCTGCGCGATCCACGCGGACGAGCCGTCCGGCTGGGGCACCTGCACGATCCGCACGCGCGAGTGCGCGCTCGCGTCGGTGAGTCCGGCGTTGTTGCTGAACAGGTCGGGCAACGCGCGCGGGGGGCGGCTCCCGGGCAGCGGGCTCACCCGCCGGATCGGCCGGGCCGCCCCATCGGCGAAGTCGCCGAAGATCGCACCGCCGGCGATGATCACCGCGACGGCGTCCTCGTAGGACCGCGGTGGCCAGGGCGCGCCGGTCGCCTCCGCAACCGTCGACACTCCCCAGGACGCCCACGGGCCGGCGCCGTGGACGAAACCGGTCATCAGGTCCGGTGCCGATCCCGCGACCAGGTCGGTGACCCAGGGGAACTCGAACAGCCCTGCGCGCCACAGCTCGTCGGCATCACCGGCCAGGCCGCTGGCGGCCTCCGAGTCGCCGAGAGTCCGCAGGGCGCCGTCGAGCGTGTCCTCGAGGGGGTCGGGCAGGGCGTCGTGCAGCTGCCCGACGACGAACAGCCCACCAGCCACGGCCAGGGCCTCGGGCGCTTCGGAGCCCAGGGCGAACCCGGCACCGTAGGCGAGCCCGGACCGCAGGTCGTCGAGGGCGCGAGACACGGTCGCGTCCACGAGCTGGTAGGCCGCGAGGGCGGCACGCACGGAGCGGGCGGTGACCTCGATCCGCAGCCCCAGGGCGAGGAGTCCACCCGGGGCTCCACCCACCGTGCCGAGTGCGGCGACGGCGTGCAGCCCCGAACCCGGACTCCAGGCGATCGACGCCAGCAGTCCGGGATCGGTGGCGAGCCGCATACCGGTCAGGGCGTCACCCCGGACCGTGTCGCCTGACCGGTCGAGGCGGTCCGCGGCCCGGCCGAGGTCCTGCAGACTCGCCGTCACTCCGGCGGTGCCACCGCTGACGTCGAGGTCACCCATGATCGCCTCCGACGGCGTCGGTGCCGGTCGGGGCGGGGGCGGCCAGCTGGGAGGTGAGGCCGGAGAGCAGGCGTGCCCTGATCGCGGACCGGCCGACGGGAACGTGCAGGAGGTGGCCGTGCGAGGCGTGCACGAAGACCCAGCCCTCGTCGGTCAGCAGCCACGACGCGAACGCGCGGGCCGGGAGGC
>CAYRLV010000110.1:7671-10730 GCA_964425155.1 uncultured Ornithinicoccus sp.
CGGACGCGGCGCCCAACCGGACGTCGAGGGTGCCGCGAACGCCGCGGGCGAGGGCACGCAGCACACCGGGATCCTGCCCCTCCGCCAGCTGGGCGACCGCCTCCTGCCACACCGCGCCGGAGCCGGTGCGGGACACGTCGGCCAGCGCGAACGCGTGATCGGCCGGGAGCCGCACCGGTCGTCGCCCGGGCCGCTCGCGGTCAGGTGGCACCAGTGCCATGGCCGCCTCGAGCAGATCGCCCACGTCCAGCCGCCCGAGCCGCAGGCCGCGGACCGGGTGCAGGGCACCGGTGTCGTCCAGCGCATACAGCTCGCGCACCAGGGCGAGGGCGGTGGCGTCGTGCACCGCGAAGGCGCCGAGCGCCCCATGGCCGTCGGACGAGGCCCGGATCTCCAGGAGCGTGGCGGCCTCCCGGGCGGTGGCGAGCAGCCGCGTGGCCACGTCGTCCCCGCCCTCCACGTCCTCCACGTCGGGCTCCGTCGTGCGCGTGGTGGCGCGGGGACGCACCCAGTCGGGCAGGGTCGGCACGGGGCAGGCCCGCCAGACCCGGCTCCACTCCGCCTCCTCGAGCACCCGGTGGGCCGCCATCCTCGGTCCCGGATCACGCCCCGGTGACTGGTCCTGCCCGTCCACTCAACCCACCCCCAGGGCCCGCAGCACGGTGAGGTGTTCGTCGACCGACTGGGCGTGGGACTCCAGCAGCCCTGCCGCGTGCTCCAGATCGTCGGCGCATTTCCGGGCGCAGCGCACCTCGTCGGACAGCACCGCGCGGAACGCGTCGGCCGCCGTCGATTCCCACCGGACCGCGCCGGCCGACGCCAACGCGGCCGCCTGGGCCCGTAGCGACTCCGCCAGGTGCAGTGCCGCCCGCCTGACCTGTCGGACGTCGTCCTGATCTCCCCACATGGCAGCAACCTAGGTCGGCGCTGGCGGGTGCGGACGGCCCGAAGACCGCGCTGTGGACGACGAGGCGTTCCGCCGGAGGGTTGTGGACCACGGCGCGCTGGCAGCCGGGTCAGTGCAACGCGGTCTCGCCGGCAGCCCGCGGCCGGCAGCTCACTCGTCGCGAGGAATGGCCACGAACTCGGCGAGCATCGAGGTGAATTCGCTGGGCAGCTGCTGGTTCCACTGATGTCCCGCGCGCGGCACGATCCTGAGCCGGGCTCCCGGGATGGCTGCGGCCGCACGCTGCGCCGACCGACGGTTCGGCCAGTCCCGGGCCCCACACGCCACGAGCGTGGGAGCCGCGACGAGTTGGCAGCACCAGGTCAGGTCGGTCCCGCGCAGACCACGCAGGAGGGCCAGGACCTCGCCCTTCTCCTCGGGGCCGGTGGCGCCCAGCGCACGCGGGGGCAGGGCCCGCATGATCGCGCGCTGCACCGCCATCGCCACGCGGGGTGGCCGCAACTGGAGGCCGGACAGCACCAGGCTCTCGACCAGGTCCGGCCGGGAGGCGGCCAGATGCAGCCCGACCATGGCGCCCAGCGACAACCCGCACACGTGGACCCGGCCGATCCCGCGGTCGGCCAAGGTGGTGCCGAGCTGCTCGCTGCACCGGTCGAACCTGAACGCCTCCGGCCCGGTCGCGAAATCCGGTGCGAGCAGCCGGAACCGGTCGCTCAGGGCGGTGAGCTGCGGTGCCCACATCATGTGGTCACACCCGGCGCCGTGCAGGAGGAGCAGGGGAGGAGCCGACGGCAAGCCGGCCTCGGTGACGTTCATCGGCATCAGTCGTCGAACGCGTTGGCGACGTCGCCGCGGCGGCGAGTCCCGTCATACGCGTAGACCAGCCGGCCCTCGACCCACACCTGCTGCGCGCGGGAGAAGACGTCCAGCGGATCACCCGACCAGAGCACGAGGTCGGCGTCCTTGCCCTGCTCGATCGACCCGACCCGGTCGTCGAGTCCGAGCATCCGGGCCGGGTTGATGGTGATGGTGCGCAATGCCTCGTCGCGGTCGAGGCCTTCCTTGACCGCGAGTGACACCTGGTGGACGAGGAACTCGATGGGCACGACGGGGTGGTCGGTCATGATGGCCACCTGCACCCCGGCGGCGTGCAGCTTGCCCGGGTTGGCGAGGGAGCGACGTCGCACCTCGACCTTGGAACGGTTGGTGAACAGCGGGCCCACCACCACCGGGATGTCCCGGTCCGCAAGGTAACTCGCGATCAGGTGGCCCTCGGTGCCGTGGTTGACGATGAGCCGGTAGCCGAATTCCTCCGACAGCCGCACCGCCGTGGCGATGTCGTCGGCCCGGTGGCAGTGCTGGCACCACGGCAGCTCACCGGACAGCACCCTGGCGAGCACCTCGCTGCTGGGATCGGTGTCGGGGGCGTCGTCGCCGTCGCGTCTTGCCGCGTAGTCGCGCGCCTTGGTCAGCGCGTCGCGGATGACGGTGGCGACGCCGAGTCGCGTGGAGGGCAGCTTCTGCTGGTCGCCGTAGACCCGCTTGGGGTTCTCGCCGAGGGCGCTCTTCACGCTGCACGGCGACCGGAACGCCATCTCGTCGACGACACGCCCCCAACACTTGACCGCGACCGTCTGCCCGCCGATCGGGTTGCCCGACCCGGGCTTGACCACCGCGGTCGTGACGCCGCCGGACAGCGCGTCGCGGAACCCCTCGTCGTCCGGGTTGATGCCGTCGAGCGCGCGCAGCCGGGCACCGTTGGGGTCGGTCATCTCGTTGGTGTCGCTGCCGGCCCAGCCCTCACCCTCCTCCCAGACGCCGAGATGCGCGTGGGCGTCGACGAATCCGGGCAGCACCCAACGGCCTGCGGCATCGACTTTCTCGACGCCCCGTGGCACGCGGGTGCGCGACGACCGGCCGACCGCGGCGATCCGCCCGTCCCGCACGACCACGGTCGCGTCGTCGATCGGGTCGCCGGTCATGGTCAGGACCCGGCCCCCGACGAGGGCAACATCGGTGCGTTCTCCGAGGATCGGCGTCATGGACGCCCACCCTAGCGAGAGGTTCACCCCGACGAGTGGCACAGTTCCGGACGAGTGGCACAGGTAGAGCTGTGCCACTCGTCGCGAACTGTGCCACTCGTGCCGTCGGC
>CAYRLV010000111.1:0-2408 GCA_964425155.1 uncultured Ornithinicoccus sp.
ACCTTGCCGACCTCGCCGTGGGCGATCGGCTCGTCGGAGTCGTAGCCCATCTGGGTGGGCAGGTCGAAGGCGACGGACAGGCCGCCGGTGCCCGCGTCGACCAGCTCGTGGTAGCGCTGGTTGGATTCCTTGGCCGTGCCGAACCCCGCATACTGCCGCATCGTCCACGGCCGCCCGGTGTACATCGTGGGGTAGACGCCCCGGGTGTAGGGGTAGGAGCCGGGGGCTCCGAGGGCGGTGTCGGGGTCGAACCCGGCGAGCGACGACGCGTCATACACCGGGTGGATCGGCAGGCCGGACTCGGTGAGGGCTGCAGGGCCGTCGTCGCCGTCGCGGGAGGTCTGGGGCCGGTCGGACATGTCCGCGAGCCTAACCACCCCGACGGGTGACACCCGGGCCAGCGTGCCCCACCTCACGGTCGCCGGGCCAGCCGGGCCGAGCACGGTCCCCCTCGCGAAGTTCTGGAATTGGTAAAGAACGGGTATGCGGTCCGTGGAGCGAGACAGCCGTGGGGCACGATGAATCGGTCACCGCAGGGGAGAGGAACCAGAGCCAGGGATGCCGTCGACCAGCCGTCTCGTGCTGCACGCGCGACTGCTCTGGCGTGCCTCGCCCGGGTTGGCGTGTGGCGCGTTCCTGCTGACTGCGCTGAGCGCGGCAGCGGTCGTCGGTGCGCTGTTCGTCTCCGGCCAGCTCGTGGGGTCGTTCGCCGACGCGTTGCGTCAGGGGCCGGGGAGCGGCGCCGCGTCCGACACCTGGCAGCTGATGCTGCTGCTCGGGATCCTGCTCGTCGCGGCACCGGTCTGCCAGGTGGCGTCCGAGGCGTGCGCCAACGCGCTGTCGGCGCGGTACCTCACCCTGGTGTTCGACCTGCTGGCCGAGTGCGCGCTGGCCCCCCACGGCATCGGCCACCTCGAGGATCCCGCGGTCACCGCCCGGCTCGAGGGTCTGGTGGCCGCCTCCCGCGACTGGTCCTTCATGCAGGGCGTGGCCTCGACCTTCCGGCTGCTCCTGGTGCGGCTGACGGGCGTCGGCGCTCTCGCCGTGTTGCTCACGTGGAACTGGTGGGTCCCCCTGCTGCTCGTGGCCTCGTGGCTGCTCCTCGCGCGGACCTTCCGCAACTGGATGGACAGCGCCACCGACAACCTGCTCGACGTGACGGGCACCGACCGGCGCAAGGCCGCCTACCTGCGGTCCCTGCTGATGGACCGCGACTACGCCAAGGAGGTGCGGCTGTTCGGTCTCACCGACTTCCTCGCCACCCGCTACCGGCGGACCTGGCTGGCGGCGATGCGGCTGGTCTGGTCGCACCGCCGCCGCACCCTCGGGCCGGTGGGGCTGGCGACGCTCGTCATGCTGGTCGTCAATGCCGGTGCGTTCGCGATCCTGGCCCGGGAAGCGTGGACCGGGAGGATCAGTGTCGCCGTCGTGGTGACCATGGCCCAGGCGATCCCCCAGCTGGAGAACTTCGGTCCGGTCGGTGACATGCAGATGTATGTCGCGCGCAACACGGCCGTGATCGCCCAGCTGGCCGAGGTGCGCGCCGACCTCGGCCTCGCGCCGGCCCGCCCGCGGCCGGTGTCGGGCGGCGGGGAGCGTGAACCGGTGGACGTCGAGCCCGGGGCACCGGCGCGGATCGAGCTGTCCGACGTGTCCTTCGGCTACCCGTCCCGCGACGCTGCGGTCTTCTCGGACCTGTCGTTGACCATTCCGGCGGGGCAGTCCCTCGGCGTCGTGGGCGTCAACGGCGCCGGCAAGTCCACGTTGATCAAGCTCTTGTGCGGCCTCTACCCGCCGGGCTCGGGGACGGTGCGCATCGACGGGGACGACCCGATGGAGCAGGACGCCACCCGGCGCCGCGTCGCCGTCATCTTCCAGGACTTCGCCCGCTACGACCTGTCGCTCCGCGACAACGTCCGGTTGGGCGCCGACGACACCCCGGAGGCCGACCAGGTCATCGACCGCTCGCTCACCGACGCCTCGGCGACGTCCCTGGCCGACCGGCTGCCGCACGGATGGGACACGGTGTTGTCGGCCGAATACGCCGGCGGCACAGACCTGTCCGGCGGGCAGTGGCAGCGGGTCGCACTCGCCCGCGCCCTCGCCGCCCTGGCCGGCGGTGCCGGGGCGCTCGTGCTCGACGAGCCCACCGCCGCCCTGGACGTGCAGACCGAGACCGAGTTGTTCGAGCGGTTCCTCGAGGTCACCCGCGGGACCACCAGCATCCTGGTGAGCCACCGGTTGTCCAGCGTGCGCCGAGCCGACCGGATCGTCGTGCTGGACGAGGGCCGGGTCGTCGAGGACGGGACGCACGAGGAGCTGATCGCCGCAGATGGCCGCTACGCCGAGATGTTCGCCCTGCAGGCGTCCCGCTTCGTCTCCGGCGACACCGAGGACACCGAGGACAC
>CAYRLV010000111.1:2508-5603 GCA_964425155.1 uncultured Ornithinicoccus sp.
CGTTGTCGATGACGCCGAGGAACCGTCCGGGCAACCCTCCCCCGGGCCGGGACGCGACCAGAAGGACGACCTGAGTGCGTGACTTCCTGCGGGCGGTGTGGCTGGTCACGCGCACGTCCTTCCGGGTGAGCCCGTGGCAGTCCGTCGCGGCACTGCTCGAGACGGTGGGCCGCGGGCTGACCATGCTCCAGCCGCTCTTCCTCGCCTGGCTGGTCGACGGGCTGGTCGGCGCCGCGCAGGGGCGACTGGTCCTCGGAGCCGTGGGCATGGTCGCCTCGATCGCGTTGAACATGAGCCTGCAACTCGTGGGGACGCACGCACGCGTCATACAGCTGGAGCGCGTGGGGTTCGAGTTCGACGAGCAGATCGCGCGCACGACGGCCGACATCCCCACCCTCGACCACCTCGAGTCGGCGCGCTACCAGGATGAGCTGCAGGTGCTGCGCGACCAGCAGGGCACCCTCGGCCAGGCACTCAACCTGCTGCTCAACACCGTCAACGGCCTGGTCTTCGCGGTGGGAACCATCGTCGTGGCGACCACCGCCGACCCGCGGCTGGCCATCCTGGTGCTGGTGGCGGTGCCGGGGCTGCTGCTCACCCGGTGGACCGTCCGCTGGGACAAGGAGGGCGAGGAGCGGGCCGCCGAGCCGTCCCGCCGCACAGGCCATTTCGTGCAACTGATGACCGGAGCGACCCAGAGCTCGGAGCTGCGGGTCTTCGGCACCCGCGACACCCTGCGCGGCCTGCTCGGCGATGCCGTGTCCGACTGGCGGCGACCGATCGTCCGCGCGCAGTTGCGCACGAACCTCCTGCAGGGCCTCGAGGCGCTGGTGTTCTTCGGCGCGGCGGCCGGGGTCGTCGCGTGGCTCACCCACGACGCCATCCGCGGCACGGTCACTCCCGGCGAGGTGGCGCTGGCGGTGATGATGGTCTCCCGGCTGCAGGCCACCGTCGTGGTGCTGCGCAACACGGGGCAGCAGCTCACCAAGCTGGTGCGCAACGTGCGGCGGTTCCTGTGGCTGCGCGAGTACGCCGCGACCATCGACCGCGACCACCGGGGCGCCGCCGAGCCCCCGGACACCCTGCGGAGCGGGCTGCGCCTGGACGGGGTGAGCTTCACCTACGAGGACGCCGACCGGCCCTCCCTCACCGACGTGACCCTCGACCTGCCGGCCGGCTCGATCGTCGCCCTGGTCGGTGACAACGGAGCCGGGAAGTCGACGCTCGTCACGCTGCTCACCGGGATGCACCGGCCCACCGAGGGCGCGGTCCGGGTGGACGGCACCGCACTTTCCGACCTCGACCTCGACGCGTGGCGCGCCCGGATCTCGGGAGCCTTCCAGGACTACGCGCGGTTCGAGCTCACCGCGCAGGAGTCGGTCGGCGTGGGTGACCTCGAGCACGCGGACGACCGGGAGCGGGTGCTGCGGGCGGTGCGCGAGGGGGCCGGCGACGACCTGCTGGACGCCCTGCCCGACGGGCTCGACACCCAGCTCGGCACGACCTGGCCGGACGGCGTCGGCCTGTCCGGCGGTCAGTGGCAACGGCTCGCGATCGCCCGGGGGCTGATGCGTGAACGGCCGCTGCTGCTGGTGCTCGACGAACCCACCGCTGCCCTGGACGCCGCCACCGAGCACGCCCTGTTCGAGCGCTACACCGCGGCGGCCCGGGAGGCCGGTGACCGCGGCTCGGTGACGCTGCTCGTGACGCACCGGTTCTCCACCGTCGCCAGCGCGGACCTGGTCGTCGTCCTGGATCGCGGACGGGTGTCCGAGGTGGGGACCCACGAGGAGCTGATGGCGGCGGGCGGCCGTTATGCCCAGCTCTACGAGCTGCAGGCCCGCGGCTACCGCTGACCCCTTGGGGGAATCTTCGTGAGGTTCCGGCCCCTCTCAGGGCACCAAACCTCACGAAGATTCCTCACGACGATTGCTCGTCCGACCGGGGCGCCCCGGCTCCCGGCTTGCCCGGTTTGCCCGGTTTTCCCCAACGTTCGGCAGGCTGGCCACGTCGTCCACGGATGCCCGCTTCGGGGTGCCACACCTCCCGAGGACCGTCGAGAGTGACGGGTATGACGAGCACACGGCCCACCGACGTCACCCCACCTGACGCGCCCGGGGGACCGAGCGCCCCACGGCCCGGGTTCCCGGAGATGCCGGGCCAGGCCGGGCTCGCGACGCGACGACAATTGCGTGATGTCGGCTGGACCGCCAAGCAGGTGCGACATCGTCTCGCCCAGGACTGGCAACTGATCTACCCGCGGGTCGTCGCACCACACCGCCAGGCGATCGAAGGGCAGGACAGACTGGTCGCCGCGACGCTCTGGGCCGGCCCGGCTGCCGTCCTCACCGGGCTGGCCGGGCTGCGGCTGCTCGGTCTGGACCACCAGGTCGAGAGCAGGACCCTCTCCTTCCTCACCGCCGACCGCGAGTGGGGCAAACGCCACGGCGACGCCCGCGTGCACCGGTCCGACCGGGCGTTCACGACGCACCGCCGCATCGCGGGCATCCCGGTCACCACCGCGGCCCGCTGCCTCCTCGACGCGGCGGCATGGGAGCTGCACCCGACCGAGGAACAGATGGCGCTGACCCTCGCGGTCCTCCAGCAGGGGCTCGCGCGACCGCAGGACGTCCACCGCGAGTTGCGCTGTGCCCGGCGCAACCACACCCGTGGCGTGTCGCAGGGGGTCCGGGCCTTCGAGCGCGGTGCCTGGTCCAGGCCGGAGGCGGTGCTCGGCGAGCTCCTCGACAGCAGCGAGGTGCTCCCCCACGTGTGC
This sequence comes from uncultured Ornithinicoccus sp., assembly GCA_964425155.1. Lineage (GTDB taxonomy): Bacteria > Actinomycetota > Actinomycetes > Actinomycetales > Dermatophilaceae > Segeticoccus. The sequence goes on from CAYRLV010000111.1 coordinate 5,285, forward strand.
CTCAACCCCCAGCTGGTGCTGCCGGACGGGACCGTGCGCATCCCGGACGGCTACCTGCAGGAGGTGGCACTCGCCATACAGGTGCACTCTCGCACCTATCACTCGCGCGAGCAGGACTGGCAGGGCACCGTCGAGGCCGACGCGGACCTGATCCGGGCCGGGATCGTGGTCCTCGGAGTCACGCCGCGGACGCTCTACGACGAGGGAGCGCGCTTCCTTCGCGATGTCGAGCAGACCGCCACCCGTCTGGAGGGGCGGCCACTGCCGCAGATCCGTATGCAGTCCCGCTGCTGCTAGGTGACCCGGCTCGGAGCCGGGC
>CAYRLV010000111.1:5703-10651 GCA_964425155.1 uncultured Ornithinicoccus sp.
CGGCACGCGATCTCCGTGCGGAATCTTCGTGAGGTTCGGTGCCCTCAGAGGGGCCGGAACCTCACGAAGATTCCCCTCAGGTGAGGTCGGTGCGGCCGGAGGCGTGCAGGGTCTCCACCACGGACTTGACGTCCTGGGCGCGCTCCCGGGTGGTGACGAGCAACGCGTCCGGGGTGTCCACCACCACGACGTCGTCGATCCCGAGGGCCACCACGGTGCGACCCGCGTGCGGCGCGACCACACCGCTGGCCTCGCGCATCACCACCAGGTCCGGGTCGCCGAGCACCTTGAGCCCGGGCCGGCCCTCGGTCTCGGCCAACAGCGAGGCCAGCGAAGCGAAGTCCCCCACGTCGTCCCAGTCGAACGCACCGGGGATCACCGCGACCCGCCCGTCGGCGGCGGCCGGCTCGGCCACCGCGTGGTCGATGGCGATCCGGGTCAGCGAGGGCCACAGCTCGGCCAGTCTCGACGGCTCGGCCGCGATGTCCCGCACCCCACGGGCGAGTGGGGGCTGGTAGGTCTCGAGCAGATCGAGCAGCGTCGCGGCCCGCACCACGAACATCCCTGCGTTCCAACGATACCCACCGGATTCCAGGTATGAACGAGCGGTCGCCTCGTCGGGCTTCTCCACAAAGCTGTCCACCAGGTGCGCGTGCGGGGCGCCGCGGACGGCCATCTGGTCGCCCACCTTGATGTAACCGAACCCGGTCGCGGGATGCGTCGGCGCGATGCCGATGGTGACGACGGAGCCGGTGCGGGCGACCGCCACGGCCTCCCGCACGCAGTCCCGGAACGCCTCCGGCTGGCCGATCACGTGGTCGGCGGCGAACGAGCCGATCACCGCTTCCGGGTCACGGCGGGCGATCACCGCCGCCGCGAGCCCGATCGCGGGCATCGAGTCGCGCGGCGAGGGCTCGGCGATCAGGTCCTGCGGGTCGAGCCCTGGCAGCTGCTCACGCACGGCATCGGCGTGCCGGGTGCCCGTGACCACGACCAACCGGGACGGGGCGAGCGGCGCCAGCCGGTCCGCCGTCGTCTGCAGCAGCGACCGCCCGGCGCCGGTGAGGTCGTGCAGGAACTTCGGGGAGGCGGCCCGCGACAGCGGCCACAGCCGCGTCCCCGCGCCCCCCGCCGGCACGACCCCCCAAAAGCCCTCCAGTCCGGCGTCCGACGTCGTCTCAGGCATGCCGCCGACCGTAGCGCACGGCATCACGGCGGTGAGGCGAATCTCACAACCCGTCGGCGCGCGGTCACCCCGCAGTCCTCACACCCCGGCGCATCATTACCATTGTCCCGATCCGGGCGACGCCGTCCCCCTGCGAGAGGACCGTGATCGTCCTTCGTCTCGCAGGAAAGGGACGCACCGTGACAGTGCAGACGAGGGCCGCATCCGGCTCGTTGTACCGCGGCCGAGAAGGGATGTGGTCGTGGGTCGCCCACCGCATCAGCGGCGTACTCATCTTCTTCTTCCTGTTCGCGCACGTCCTGGACACGGCTCTCGTCCGTGTCTCCCCCGAGGCGTACAACGCCGTCATCGGCACCTACCAGAACCCGATCGTCGCGTTCGGCGAGATCGGTCTGGTCGCGGCCGTGGTCTTCCACGCCTTCAACGGAATCCGGATCATCCTGGTCGACACGAACACCTGGGCCACCCGCCACCAGCGTGGTCTCGCGTGGGGCGTCGTCGGCCTCTGGGTGGTCGTCATGGGCCCGTTCATCTGGCGCCACCTCTCCCACGTCTTCGGCTGAAAGGACTGGTCCCATGAGCACCACCTCGGCCGACTCCAGCCGCGGTCCCGTCGTCACCGAGTTGACGACCGCCTCCCCCTACGAGCGCCGCACCCACAGCCGTGGCAACTTCGAGCTGTGGTCGTGGATCTTCATGCGCGCCTCGGGGGTCCTGCTGCTCGTCCTCGTCTTCGGACACCTCTTCGTCAACCTCGTCATGGGTGACGGCATCAAGGGCATCGACTTCGCGTTCGTCGCAGGCAAGTGGACCAGCCCGTTCTGGCAGTTCTGGGACCTGTTGATGCTGTGGCTCGCCGAGCTGCACGGGGTCAACGGCATCCGCACCATCATCAACGACTACACCGAGAAGGACTCCACGCGACTGGTCCTCAAGACGTTGCTGTTCCTCTCGGCCCTGATCGTCCTGGTGCTCGGGACGATGGTGATCTTCACCTTCGACCCGTGCATCGACCCCAACTCGACCTTGCAGCAGTGCACGGGCCGTTGAACAGCACGAGCCCTACGAGCCAAGTGAGGCATTGACAGCATGCAGACCCATCAGTATGACGTCGTGATCGTCGGTGCCGGAGGCGCCGGTATGCGGGCCGCGCTCGAGTCGTCGAGCCGTGCCCGGACCGCGGTGCTCACCAAGCTGTACCCCACCCGCTCCCACACCGGTGCCGCCCAGGGCGGCATGTGCGCCGCGTTGTCCAACGTCGAGGAGGACAACTGGGAGTGGCACACCTTCGACACGGTCAAGGGCGGCGACTACATCGTCGACCAGGACGCTGCCGAGATCATGTGCCGCGAGGCGATCCAGGCGGTCATCGACCTGGAGAAGATGGGGCTGCCGTTCAACCGCACACCCGAGGGCCGCATCGACCAACGGCGCTTCGGCGGGCACACCCGCAACCACGGCGAGGCGGCGGTGCGCCGGTCCTGCTACGCCGCAGACCGCACGGGGCACATGATCCTGCAGACGCTCTACCAGAACTGTGTCAAGCAGGGCGTCGAGTTCTACAACGAGTTCTACGTCCTCGACCTGCTGCTGAACGAGAGTGAGGCGCACGGCGGGGAGCCCGCGGTGGCCGGCGTGATCGCCTACGAGTTGGCCACCGGCGAGATCCACGCGTTCCGTGCGAAGTCCGTGGTGCTGGCGACCGGTGGCGCCGGCAAGGTGTTCAAGACCACCTCCAACGCGCACACCCTCACCGGTGACGGCATGGGCATCGCCTTCCGCCGCGGCATCCCCCTCGAGGACATGGAGTTCTTCCAGTTCCACCCGACCGGTCTGGCCGGTCTCGGCATCCTGCTGTCGGAGGCGGCGCGCGGCGAGGGCGGCATCCTGCGCAACTCCGACGGCGAACGGTTCATGGAGCGCTACGCCCCCACCATCAAGGACCTCGCGCCCCGCGACATCGTCGCCCGCTCGATGGCCAACGAGGTGCGCGAGGGCCGCGGCTGCGGGCCCAAGAAGGACTACGTCCTGCTGGACCTGACCCACCTCGAGCCCGCACACATCGACGCGAAGCTGCCCGACATCACCGAGTTCGCCCGCACCTACCTCGGCGTGGAGCCCTACACCGAGCCGATCCCGGTCTACCCCACGGCGCACTACGCCATGGGCGGCGTGCCGACCAACGTCCAGGCCGAGGTGCTGCGCACCAACACCGACGTCGTGCCCGGCCTGTATGCGGCGGGCGAGGTCGCCTGCGTCAGTGTCCACGGCGCCAACCGGCTCGGCACCAACAGCCTGTTGGACATCAACGTGTTCGGCCGGCGGGCCGGTATCGCGGCCGCCGACTTCGCGAACAACGCCCCGTGGGTCGAGCTGCCGGAGGCTCCTGAGACGCACACGCTCAACCTGGTCGAGGACATCCGCGGCCGGGCGGACGGCGAGCGGGTGGCCGACCTGCGCCGGGAGCTCCAGGAGACGATGGACCGGGACGTGCAGGTGTTCCGCACCGAGCAGTCCATGACCGAGGCGCTCGAGACCATCCAGCAGCTCAAGGAGCGTTACCAGCGGGTCATGGTGCAGGACAAGGGCAAGCGCTACAACCTCGACCTGCTCGAGGCCGTCGAGCTCGGCTTCCTCATCGAGCTGGCCGAGGTCGTCACGCTCGGGGCGCTGGCCCGCAAGGAGTCCCGTGGCGGCCACTTCCGCGAGGACTTCACCAAGCGGGACGACGAGAACTTCATGGTCCACACGATGGCCTACCGCAACCCGCTGCAGGAGGACGAGCAGCGCGGGGTGTCCATCTTCGCGGACAAGATCCGTCTCGACTACAAACCCGTGTTCGTGACCCGCTACCAGCCGATGGAGCGCAAGTACTGATGAGCGTCGACGCCCCCAGCAAGAGCCCGGTCGCCGAGGTGGCGGAGATCCCCACCTTCGACATCACCCTGCGGATCGAGCGGTTCAACCCCGAGCTCGACTCCGAGCCGCACGTCGAGGACTACCAGGTCACGGTCCATGGCACCGACCGCGTGCTCGACGCGCTGCACACCATCAAGTGGGACATGGACGGCACGCTGTCGTTCCGGCGGTCCTGCGCGCACGGGGTCTGCGGGTCGGACGCGATGCGGATCAACGGCAAGAACCGGCTCGCCTGCAAGACGCTGATCAAGGACGTCAACCCGGAGAAGCCGATCACCGTCGAGCCGATCAAGGGCCTGCCGGTCGAGAAGGACCTGATCGTGGACATGGAGCCGTTCTTCGACTCCTACCGCGAGATCATGCCGTTCCTCATCACCAAGGGGCACGAGCCGACTCGCGAGCGGATCCAGAGCCAGGCCGACAAGGACCGGTTCGACGACACCACCAAGTGCATCCTGTGCGCGGCGTGCACGACCAGCTGCCCGGTGTTCTGGACCGACGGCCAGTACTTCGGACCGGCCGCCATCGTCAACGCGCACCGGTTCATCTTCGACAGCCGCGACGACGCCGCCGACCAGCGGCTGCAGATCCTCAACGACAAGGAGGGCGTCTGGCGCTGCCGCACGACCTTCAACTGCACCGAGGCCTGCCCGCGCGGCATCGAGGTCACCAAGGCCATCGCCGAGGTCAAGCGGGCGATCATCACCCACCGCGTCTGACACCGCCGCGCGAAGTTGCTGGCGATCCGGGCACTCGACGTCACGGTTCGCCAGCAACTCCTGGGCGTGGCGCGAAGTTGCTGGCGATCCGGGCACTCGACGTCACGGTTCGCCAGCAACTCCT
>CAYRLV010000112.1:0-10583 GCA_964425155.1 uncultured Ornithinicoccus sp.
CGTGACCCGAAGAAGCCGACCGCCAGCTCCGACTCCGCCTCGGGCGCGGCCACGTCGACGTCCTCGGCCGTGATCGGCGACCGCGGCGCCACGTCCCAGGCCACCTTGCCGTAGGCCTGGATGAAGTAGGGGTAGCCGCCGGTCGCGGCATACATCGCCTCCAGCGCCTCGGGGGCGAACTCGGCGCCCTCCTCCTTCGCCGGCGACTGGAGCGCGTGGTCGGCGGCGGTGTGGTCGAGCCGGTCGATCCGTTGGTAGCGGAACAGCCGCTCGCTGTAGGACTTGCTGGCGCTGAGCACCGCCGGCAGGTGGGGCAGTCCGGCGCCGACGACGATGACCGGCAGACCGCTCTGGCTGATCTCGTGGCAGGCCGCGCAGAGCGCCGAGACGTCCTCGGGGTGCAGGTCCTGCATCTCGTCGATGAAGACCGCCACGCCCTTGCCCACGTCGGCCGCGAGGCCGCCGATGTCGGTGAACAGCTCGACCAGGTCGATCTCGATGTCGCCGGAGTCGGCCCGGCCGGACACCGACGGCGCGTCGATGCCCGGGTTCCAGCGGTCGCGCAGCTTCGCGCCGGGGGCTGAGTCGCGCTGGGCGAACGCCTTGATCACCCCGAGCACGTGGTCGACGTCCTCGCCCTGCGGGTGGCCGAGCTCGCGGGTCGCGACGTGCAGCGCGGCGGAGAGCGGGCGGCGCAACCGGGTGTCCGGCCGCGCCTCGAGCTTGCCGGTGCCCCAGTGCGCGCGGACGGCGGCCGAGCGCAGCGCGTTGAGCAGCACGGTCTTGCCCACGCCGCGCAGCCCGGTCAGGACGACCGACCGCTCGGGGCGACCACGCGCGATACGTTCCAGCACGACGTCGAAGGCGCGCAGCTGGTCGTCCCGGCCGGCGAGCTCCGGCGGGCGCTGGCCGGCGCCCGGGGCATACGGGTTCTTGATCGGATCCACGATGCCACCCTATAGGGCTGTATAGCACCTGGGCGAGACACCCCCATACAGTCCGATCGCCCGCTGCGAATGATTGTTGGATCCGAGGCGGATTCCTCGCGCAACTCCAACAACCATTCCCAACGGGAACGGTGCCGAGGGGACGCATCGGGACGCAAACCGACGGAAGTCCGACGACCCGGCCGCGCCGACACACTAGATTGGTCCTTTCACGATGTATCAGGACTCGGGCGGGCCCCTCCTCTCCTGGCGTGAGGGCACGATGCCAACCCGGTCCACGAGTGCTGTGAGTGCGAGGCGACTGACATGGTGGACGTCGACGAGCGGACGCAGGCGCCGACGCGCGCCTCGGTGTGGTCCGAGGCCGCGGACGCCTTCGCGCGGTGGCGACAGGGCGACGCCGCGGCGCTCGACGACCTGGTCCGGGTGCTCACTCCCGTGCTGTGGCACGTCGTGCGTGCCTACGGCCTGGAGCGTGAGCAGGCCGAGGACGTCGTCCAGACCACCTGGCTCAAGCTGGTGCGCGGGGCCGACAGCGTGCACGACGGCCAGGCGATCGGCGGCTGGCTGACCACGACCGCTCGACGCGAGGCGTGGCGACAGTCCGCGGCTCGGGCCAAGGCACCCACGCCGGTCGCGGACGAGATCGTCTTCGACCGGGTCCCGCCCGGGCCGTCCGCCGAGTCGGAGGCCGTCGCCCGTGACGAGCAGGCTCGCCTCTGGGAGGGCGTGGGACAACTGAACGAACGGTGCCAGCGCCTGCTCCGCGTCATCGCCTTCTCGCCACGACCCAACTACACCGCCCTGGCCGACGAGCTCGGGATGCCGATCGGCAGCATCGGCCCCACCCGAGGCCGGTGCCTGGACAAGCTGCGTGCGCTCCTCACGGAGCCGATCGAAGGGGGATCCCGTGTCAGCGCCTGACTTCTCGCCCACCGACAACCGCTCGACGTATGACGAGTTGGCCCGGATGTGGGACCGGCACGACCCGATGCCTCCCGACCTCCCGGACGCCGTGCTCGCCGCGATCGCGATGGAGGACCTCGACCGGGAGTACGAGCTGCTGCACATGGTGCAGCAGACCCGGGAGCTGGTCGGGACCCGGAGCGGCGCCGAGGCCCTCACCGTCGTCTTCTCCGGGGTCAGCGTCTGGCTGATGATGCAGGTCCGGGCGGTGAGCCAGGACGAACGCCGGCTGGACGGCTGGGTCTCGCCCGCCCGACGGCTGCACGTCGCGGTCCGTCAGGACGGTGCCGTCTGGGAGTCGCAGGCCGACGCGCAGGGCCGATTCGAGCTGCCGCGGATCCCGAGCGGGCTGTCCCGCGTCGTGCTGAGCGACCTCGCGGAGCCGGCCACCGACGGCGAGCCCGACGAGGACCCCGCCGAGGAGGGCGAGTCCCTGTCCTTCGCCACCCCGGCCTTCGAGCTCTGACCCGACACCGACGGCGGCACGTGCGGCTGCAGCTTCGCCCGTGTGCCACCCCTCCCCAGCAGAAAGAGGTATGCCGTGTCCGACAGCCCGCCGCGCCCTGGATCCTCGCAGGGCGACGCACCCGAGTCGTCCCAGCGCCGAGTGAGGTCGCCCCAGCACGTCGACCGGGATCCCGGCCCACCACGGGTGCACGAACTGCGGCCGGTGAGCGGGCGGTGGCTGGATCCGCAGACCGCCCTCGCCGTCGAGGGTGTCTCACCCCGGTCGACGTCCTACATCGGAGAACGCCTGGTCCTGTCGGCCGGGCAGGACCGGGACACCGTGCTCGAGCGGTTGCGCGACGTGGCAGAGCCGCTCGGCTGGGTCGTCGACCTGGATGACGACTATCCCTGTTCGCGGGTGGCCGGTGCCGTGCACGCGGCCGACACCCGGGACGCCACGGGCCACGAGCACAACTGCGGCTGCGCGGGTAAGGCACCCCTGGGGCTGACGCGGGTCAGGCTGTCGGTCCGGCCAGGTCAGGCGGCCCAGGCCCCGGATGGGTGGACGTTGCTGCAGCACGCCCGGGCGAGGTTCGGTGCGGAGCACCTGACTGGTGTCGGTCTTGACCACGTGCTCAACGTCACGCCCATCGAGCCCAACCCCATGGAGTCCTCGAATCCGATGGAGAGCTCCAACCCGATGGAGAGCTCGAATCCGATGGAGAGCTCCAACCCCTACAGCCCGGGGCTGGCCTCCTACGGACTGCCGGCGAGTGGCGGGCGGTCGCCGCTGGCCTTCATCGGCGCCCGGCCCTATCGCACCACCGACGACGAGATCCCCGGGCGCCGCCCGGTGGTGGCCGTGCTGGACACGGGTTGCGGTGAGCACCCGTGGTTGAAGGACGTGGTGAGCACCTCGGTGACCCTGGACGGTGAGCCCATCGGGGACATCGACGAGGCGAGCGATCCTGAGACGGGGGGTGACCACTCGGGGCCGCTGGACGGGGGCCTCGACCCCCTGTCGGGCCATGGCACCTTCGTCTGCGGCGTCGTGCACCAGGTGTGCGCCGACGCCGACATCCTGGCCTGGCGGGTGGTGTCGTCGGCGGGCACCATCGTCGAGTCGGACTGGATCGACGCGCTGGTCAAGATCGCCGAACTGGCCCGCCGTCACGCGGCTGGCGAGCCGGGTGGCCAGGCCATCGACGTCCTCAACCTGTCGATGGGGTACTACCACGAGACGCCGACCGACGCCCTGTTCGACCCGACGCTGCGGCGGATCATCGACCTGCTCGGCGAGTGTGGCGTCATCGTGGTCTGCTCGGTCGGCAACGATGCCACGTCTCGGGAGTTCTATCCGGCCGCCTTCGCTCCTCGTCTGGACGCCGACGACCCGGTGGATCCGGCGCGGGTCCCGGTGGTCTCGGTGGGTGCGCTCAACCCCGACAGCAACTCGGTGGCGTTGTTCAGCAACACCGGGGACTGGGTGCGTTGCTACGCCCCGGGGGCCAAGGTCCTCAGCACGATGCCCGCGTTCGAGGGCGGCCTCGAGCCGATTGCCCGGACGACGGCATACGGGCTGATCCGCGAGTCGATCGACCCGGACGACTTCACCGGTGGCTTCGGGGTCTGGAGCGGCACGTCCTTCGCCGCCCCGTTCGTCGCCGGGCGGCTGGCTGCTGCGCTCGCCGGAAAGCTGCCTGCGGAGGGGACGCCGGACAGTCAGGGCGAGCGGGTGACACGCGCATGGGGTGCCGTCACGGAGGTCGTCGGCATCGGGTCATGATGGTCGTGTGCTGAGCGCCGGGACCCTCCACCGTCGCGGCCTGGACGAAGCCAACGCCGGGCGACACGCGAGCGCCCGGCGCGCCTTCCAGGCAGCCTTGGCGCGGGCCACCGACGACGAGATGGTGGCCCAGATCGAGCTCAGCCTGGCCTACAGCGAGTCCGAGCTCGGGACGGTGGACACCGGGCTCGAGCTGTGCCAGCACGCGCTCGGACTGACCGACGTGCCCGATCGGGTGCGCGGCAAGATCTGGGGCCAGCTGGGTCTGCTGCACATGCGGGCGGGCGACGGGGACGCCGCTCTGTCGGCGCTCGCTCGCGCGGAGCAGCTGCTCGCAGCCGATCAGGCGGAGGCGCTCGGCAACCTGCACCTGACCCGCGGCAACATCCACCTGCAGCGCCGCCAAGTGGCTGCCGCGCTGCACGACTTCGACGCCGCGTCCCGGCACTATGCCTCAGGCAGGCTGGAGGTGCACCAGGCCAAGGCCCAACACAATCTCGGCTACACCTACCTGCTGGCCGGCGACCTGCCGGTCGCCCTGCGACTCATGGACCAGGGCAGCCTCACGTTCTCGCGGCTGTCTCCCGTCTACGAGGCCGTCGTCGCCCAGGACCGGGCCGAGGCGTTGATCGCGGCGGGCATGCCTGCGGATGCCGCCGAGGCGCTCCGGTCGGCAGGTCGCGCGTTCGCCTCGCGCGGGATGCGGCAGCGACAGGCGGAGGCGCTGTTGGTCCTGTCCCGCCTGCTGTTGCACGACCAACCACGCGAGGCGCGGCCGGTGGCGCGTCGTGCTGCCCGGCTGTTCACGGCTCGGGGCAGCGACGTGTGGGCGCTGCGTGCCCAGGCGGTGGCGCTCACTGCTGAGATCCTCCTGGGCGGCCACAGCCCCACCTTGTTGCGCCAGTCGCGGCTGGTGGCCGAGGCGCTGCGCGATCACCGGCTGCGCCAGGAGTCGGGAGCACTGGTGCTGCAGTGCTCCCGGATCGCACTGAAGCGGCGCGACCCGGGACTGGCCCGGGAGCTCGTGTCCTCGGTGCGGGTCGGGCGGGACTCGCCCATCGAGCAACGCCTGCTCGGGCGCGAGGTGCGTGCCGAGCTGTCGGTCGCCGAGGGGCATCGCGGTCGGGCGTTCCAACACATCCGCCAGGGCCTGCGCGACCTGCGTGACTGGCAGGCGTCCTTCGGTTCCCTCGACCTGCAGACCTCGCTCGTCCGGCACGGTCGGGGCCTCGCCCATCACGGGCTCGGTCTCGCTCTCGAGGACGGACGCCCGGCGGTGGTCTTCGAGTGGGCCGAACGGGCGCGGGCGCTGGCCAGTCAGGTGGGCCCGATGCGGCCCCCGTCCGACCCCGAGGCCGCCGGTCTGCTCGTCGAGCTGCGCGAGCTGCACCGCCTCATCCAGGCGGCCGAGGAGGCCGGTCGGCCGACCAGGGCGGACCGCAGGCGAGCGGCGACCCTCCGCAACACGATCCGGGAACTCGCTTGGTACGACGCGGGTTCGGGGGTCGTCACCGAACCCGCTCCGCTCTCCGACGTGCAGGACCAGCTGGAGGCTGCTGGAGGCGCGCTGGTCTGCCACGTGGTCGTCGACGACCGGGTGCACGCCCTGGTCGTGGGCGCCGGTGCGCCGCGGGTCGTGGACCTCGGTCCGTTCCACCCGGTGCGGCGTCTCCTCGACGGTATGCAGGCCGACCTCGACATGGCGAGCACGCACCTCCCGCCTCCCCTGCGGGAGGTGGTCCTGCGCAGCCTCGGAGCCCGGCTGTCCGAGCTCGACGAGCACCTGATCGAACCCCTGGGCACCTTGGCCACCGACGGAGCGCCGGTCGCGCTCGTGCCCGCCGGGGGCCTTGCCGGCCTCCCGTGGTCGATGCTGTCCAGCCTGCGTGGTCGAGCGGTGACCGTGCCACGGTCGGCGACGCTGTGGCTGACCAGGCGCCAGATGGTGCAGCCGCCGCACCGTGCCGGATTCGTCGCCGGCCCACGGGTGCAGCGTGCCGAGGAGGAGGTGCGGCGTGCCTCCTCGGCGTGGCGCGACCCTGACGCCTTGGTGGGGGCGGAGGCCACGGCCGCGCGGGTCTCGGCGCTGGCGGCCGGGGTGGACGTGCTGCACGTCGCGGCGCACGGCCGGCACGCCGCCGACAACCCGCTGTTCTCCGGTCTCGAGCTCGCCGACGGGCCGTGGTTCGGTTACGACATCGACCGGCTCGCCTCGGTGCCCTCGACGGTGGTGCTGTCGGCCTGCGAGGTGGGCCGCTCGTCGATGCGCTGGGGCGAGGAGGCGGTCGGGATGACGGCTGCCTGGCTGCACGCCGGCACGCACGTCGTCATCGCCTCGCCCGCGAGCGTGGACGACGACGTCGCGAGCCGGGTGCTCGGCCGGATCCACGACGGGCTGTCCGCGGGCCGGTCCCCGGCCGAGTCACTGGCCGAGGTGACGGCGTCGCTCCCGCCGGACGTGCCCTGCCCGTTCACCTGCTTCGGGGCCGGCTGGTAGGCCTCCGCGCCACAGGGGCACAGCCCCCTCCGGGCCGCACGCAAGAAATTGTCGCGCCGGGATGTATCAGCAGCAACCGCACCCGCTCCTCAGGGGTGTCAGCCGCCCCGCCCGGGCGGCGCACCGACCGCGACGCGTCCGCAGCTCGGGGGAGCAGTCACGCGCCGCTGTTCGGTGTGTCGTCCCGGCGGTGGACCGGGTCGGCTGGTGCCGTCGGTAGCGCGCGGCAGCCAGCCGACCCGGACTCGGTGGCGGCTTGCCCGGCGCGCCCGATGATGCAGGAGGTGGAGGTGCGGCACATCCTCGACGAGCCGGAGCGCACGAGCGCGGCCACGCTGCAGCTCGGTGACGGACTCGAGGTGCGGCTCGAGGTGCCGGAGGGCGCCGCGTGGAGCGCGGTCGAGGTGCCGGGCAACCTGCAACAACGAGCAGGCCGGACCACGGCTGGCCCCCGGGGGTCTGCGCTGCAGTCGTTCCGGTTCGAGGCGGCCGGGCCGGGTAAGGGGCTGCTGCGGCTGGCGCTCACCCCGTCCACCGGAGATGCCCTGGACGTCCGCGACGTCTCCGTCTGGGTCACCCGCACCTGATCCCTTTGCCGCGGCTCCTCGGCGGCAGGGTCGCTCCGCTCCATCTTCGCCGCTGTCGTCCCCGCGGCGTCCACTGCCGCGGCTCCTCGGCGCTCAGCCGAGGACCTGCCTCGCTCGTTCCTCGCTGGTGTCCTCGCGCTGTCGTCGTCAGGCCACCGCCGGGGGCTGGCCGCTCTCCGACACCATCGGCTTGCCGGCCTGCTGCCAGGCCTTCATCCCCCCGGCGACGTTCGTCACGTCATACCCCTGCTGGGTGAGCCACGCGACCACCTGACCGGAGCGGTTCCCGCTACGGCAGATCACCGGCAGCGCGCCGTCGGTGCCCTCGACGAGCTCGGCCAGCTCGGTGAGCCGGCCGGGGACGTCGCGCATCGGGATGTGCACCGCGCCGGAGGTGTGCCCGGCGCTCCACTCGTTCGGCTCGCGCACGTCCAGCACGCGCGCGTCGTCGGACAGGGCGGTGACCTCGATCTCGGGTGCCTCGCTCATGTCGCCATCCTCGCAGAGCGCGAGCGCCGACGTCAGTCCCCGCCGCCGATGTCGACGGCGTAGGCCTCGTAGACCAGGTCCGACCCGGCCTGCCGGTGCCGCACCAGGGCGCCGAGCAACTCGGTGCCCTGCCGACGCGCCCCCGGCACCTGCCCGGGATCGTCCCGTCCCGCGTCGAAACGGGCGAGCAGCTCGCCGATCGCCCGCGACAACCCGACGTGCTCGGCGGTGAGCCGGCGGACCGCGCCGACCATCCGCGGCTCGGCGCGCAACACCTTGCTGTAGAGCCCCTCGTCGCCCTCGGTGATGCGCACGTGCTCGGCGAAGTCGGCCGACAGTTCGACGAGGGCGGCATGCACCCGCTCGGCCCACGCCGGCGCCCGGCCGCTCGCCGGTGCTGCCAGGGCCAGCTCGAGCGCGCTCAGTGAGGCGCGCAGCTCGGCACGACGCTTGCTGACCTGGTCGAGGTACTCCTCGAATCCTGCGGTGCCCGCGTCCATCGTGGCCTCACCTCCACGGGATGACCGGCGAGACGGCTCCTGCCGCTCCCCCCATGGTCCGCTTCGTCGCCTCGCCAGTCCACCCCCGGAGGCGACGGGCGAACCGCCGCCGGCCACTCGTCATACCGGCAGCGGGGAGGGTCGGGGTATCAGGGGCCCTCCGGACGCCTCTTCCGGTTATCACCCCGCCGGGGTGCTCGGAGGAGGAAGACCATGGCAGGACAGGAACGGATCGACGTCGCGGCGGTGCGCGCGGCTCTCGAGGAGAAGCACCACCCGTGGGTGGCCGAGGAGAACCCGCTGACCCGGATGGGCAGCAAGGACCGCGCGAAGCGGCTCGGGGTCCCGCTCCCCGACCGGGAGCACCGGGCGAGCCTCGACAAGGCGGCTGCCGCGGTGCGCTCCAGCGCCCGCAAGACGACCGCCCCCGCGGAGGGAGCCGCGCTGCCGGCGTCCTTCGACCTGCGCAACGTCAGCGGACAGAACTACGTCAGCGGCATCCGTGATCAAGGGGCCTGCGGGTCCTGCGTCGCGTTCGGCTCGGTCGCCGTGCTGGAGGGCACTGCCCGCTACGGTCCCCGGGTCGCGTCGATGGCCGTCGACCTGTCGGAGGCGCACCTCTACTACGGCTACGGCGGGACCGTCGGCGTCACGTGTGACACCGGCTGGATGCCGTTGCCGGCGTTGACGTTCTGCGCGGGCAGTGGCCTGGCGTTCGAGTCCGCGTGGCCCTACAGCGCGGGCAACAGCAACGGTGGCTCGCTCCCGAGCAACTGGCAACAGCACCGCGCCAAGGCGAGAGGCACCGTGGACCTGACCAACAAGGTCGACCAGATCAAGAAGCACCTCGTCGAAACCGGGCCGGTCACCGGCTGTTTCATCGTCTACACCGACTTCTTCAGCTACCGCTCCGGCGTCTACGAGCAGACCTCCGGCAAGGAGGAGGGCGGCCACTGCGTCGGCATCGTCGGCTACGACGACGCGCAGGGCGCATGGATCATCAAGAACAGCTGGGGCACCGGCTGGGGCATGAACGGCTACGGGCTGATCAAGTACGGCGAGTGCTACATCGACACCTGGTCCAACATCGCGGTGACCGGCGTGACCGTCCGCACCTGGACCGACCCCAAGAAGGTCCTCGGCGCCTACAGCACCGGACACGACCGCAACGGCTGGGTCTACGTGCAGGACAACGGCTGGCTGCACGTCGGCGGCAAGTCCGGCACCGCGCACGTCGCGATGTACGGCGACCTGCTCACGGCCAAGGAGAAGGGCGCCTACGTCAACGCCTACTCCGACGACGGCCTCATCACCCAGGCCTACGCCTACTGAGACGCCCCGAGAGACCAGGAGAAAGCGACATGCCCAGCAACACGAAGACGGCGACCAAGCGCCGGGCCAAGAGCCCTGCCCCCCAGACCAGTTCGGTGTCCTCCACGACGAGCACCGCGCCGGTCCCGCACGACCTGTCCCCGCAGGAACTGGACCTCGTGCAGGAGGCCGCGACCGTCCAGGACGAGGCGGGGGCACCCGCCGGGGACGCCCCGAGCCCGACCATGACGCCCCCGCAGCTCGGCGGTGCGACCACGGCGTCCTCGGCCGGCATCAGCGGCCAGAAGGTGGTGGCGTTGTGGGCGGAGCAGACGAACCGCAACGCCTGGGCCTACCTGCAGACCGACGGCTGGAAGAAGTTCAGCACCCTGACCGACACCGGGTCGACGACGCTGACCCTGCTCGGCGCGCACGCCCGGGCGACCGGGCACGCACCGGACGCCGCCCTCGACGCGGACGGCAGGATCGGGACGATGTACGTCTGGTGACTCCGGGCGGTCCGATCTCGGACAGGCACACCGGCAGGTGTCGTGGCAGCGCGGCACCTGCCGGTGTCGTCTGCCGGGACGTCTCTTGGCGCAGGAGAGCGCGTATGCGGGGTGGCCGGCTTCTCGCGTATCGGAGCGGGCCGCTCCGGCGGGGTGCAGGCTGGAGGGGAGCGGCCGGCTTCCGCGGCCGCAGGAGGCGATGATGCGGCACACGATGGACAACCCCGACTCCGGGTCGGCGGTGGCGATGCACCCCGGTGACGAACTCGAGGTCCGGCTGCGTCAGCCGGGCGGATCGGGCTATCTGTGGTCGATGCGGACCGTGCCCCAGGTGATCGAGGCCCGCGGCGACGGCACCGAGGTCGGTGCCGCCGGGGACGGGTCGGACGCGCCCACCCTGCCGGGCGCCGCAGCGATCCGGACCTTCCGGTTCGAGGCGATGACGCCCGGCCGCGGCACGCTCCGGCTGGCGCTGTCCCGGCCCTGGGAGGACGAGGCCGTGGAGGTGCGCGAGATCGCGCTGCTGGTCAAGAAGACCTGAGGC
>CAYRLV010000113.1:0-10533 GCA_964425155.1 uncultured Ornithinicoccus sp.
CCCTGCTCGCACCTCAGGTCGTAGATCGCCACCAGCGCCTCACCACAACTGGACGGAACGCTGGAAGATGCCGGCCAGGTCGTCGTCCTCGACCGGCTTCGGGCAGGTGGCCAGCAGCCGTTGCTGCTTGAGAGTGCCCTCGACCAGGCCGGCGACGTCGGACTCGCCGTAGCCGACCTCGCCGATCCCATTGGGAATGCCGATGTCTCGCATCAGGTCGATGAGCACGGTGGGCAGGAACTGGCGGTCGTCGGACGGCCGGTCGGCGTCGGGGGCGAGCATCTCGGCCACGGCCAGGTGCCGCTTCGGGGCCGCGTCGAAGGTGAACCGGAACGCCTCCGGCGCGGTGAGCGCCACCGACATGCCGTGCGGCACCATCGGCTCGTCGACCTGGTAGTCCTTCGGGTGGAAGTCGCCGACCATGCCGGCGATCGGATAGGCGTTCGCGTGCGGGATGTGGACGCCGGCGTTGCCGAACCCCATCCCGGCGAAGGTGGCGGCGATCGCCATGTCCGCACGCGCAGCACGGTCCTCCCCGTTGCGGACCGCCGTGCGGAACGACCGGGCCAGCAGGGAGAGCGCCTTCTCGGACCACATGTCCGAGATCGGGTTGGCGCCGCAGTAGGGAACGCGCTGGTCGGGCTGCTTGTGCTCGAACGAGGTGTACCAGCGGGCGGTGTAGCTCTCCAGCGCGTGGCAGAGGATGTCCATGCCGGCCGAGGCCGTGACCCCCGGCGGTTGGGTGACCGTCAGGTCCGGGTCGATCACCGCGAGCGTCGGACGCAGTCGGGCGTGGCTGATCCCGGTCTTGACCTTGAGGTCGAGCACGTCGAGGACGCAGACCGTGGTGCTCTCGGCCCCGGTGCCGGTCGTGGTGGGCACGGCGACCAGCGGTCGCAGCGGCTGGCTCGGCACCCGCCCGCCGCCCACCGGCGGGTTGATGTAGTCCATCAGCTCGCCCTCGTTGGTCGTCAGCAGGTTGATCGCCTTGGCCGTGTCGATGCTGGACCCGCCGCCGACGGCGACGAACGCGTCATACGGACCGTGGGAGCGGCCGAATTCGACTGCTTGCTGGAGGCTTTCGTCGGTCGGCTCGACATGGGCCCGGTCGAAGACCTCGGCGGTGATGTCGAATCGCCCCATCTGGTCGGCGATCCGCTGCGGGTGGCCGCTCGCCGCGACGCCCGGGTCGGAGACGACGAGGACGCGGCGGACGCCGTACTGCGCGAGGTCGAAGCCGATCTCGTCGGAGGACCCGGGGCCGAACTTGAGCTGCGGAGCGCCGTAGGTGAAGACCGTCTCGGCGGTGTCCGGGAGTGGCAGGCTCATCGCAGGCGCCCTCTCACGTGTAGCAGCCGTCGGGGGCGCGCCGCAGCGAGTGCAGCTGCTCGGCGTCGTGGCCGAAGATGACCTGCGCGTCGCTCTCCTCGGCGATGCCGCGGATCTTTTCGACCGAGGCGTAGAAGTCGCCCAGGTCGTTGACGATCGCCGCGGGCACGGTGGGCGGCCCGTAGGAATCGCCCATGTAGACCGCGTCGGAGGTGAAGATCATCGTGCCGGTGTCTGGCAGGTCGACCTTCATCGCCATCGTGCCCGGCGTGTGGCCGGGGGCCTCGATGAGCGTGATGCCGGGCATGAATTCCGTGTCGCCGGAGACGGTCTCGAAGTCCAAGCCGTCGTAGTCGCTCTTCAGGAAGGCGCCGGTGAACAGTCCGTCGAACCCGAAGGCGTAGTCCTTCTCCTTCTGGTTGCAGATGAGCTTCGCACCCGTGTCCGCGAACATCTTGAGGTTGCCGGCATGGTCGAAGTGCAGGTGCGACATCACGACGTACTTGATCGACTCCGGCGCCACTCCCATCCGGCCGAGCACCGAGTCGAGGTACTGCTCCTCGGTCACCCGGTCGTAGGGGAAGAAGTTCTGCAGGCCGGTCGGCACCCAGCGCGTCTCCCAGTCACGGGGGCAGCTCGTGTCCCACAGCACGGTGCCGTCCGGCGTCTCGACCAGCACGCAGTGGGTGGTGCACGGATACCACTCGACCGGGCGGTCCTTCTCCTGTCTCGTGCGGATGCTGCGTCCCGGCTTGAGGAGCAACCAGGTGAGGTCGCAACTCATCGAGCCGCAGTCGAGGACGTGGAGCTTCATCGCATCGGGCATGACCGCCTCCTCTGATCTCCTCACAGTGGCACCGGGCCTGCGACCGGTCAAGGGGCAAAGGACGCCCCCTGCCCGGCAGTGCTCGGCGCCCTTCCCGAGGCTTGACATGCAAGTCGTGACTTGCCTATCGTCAACGCGTGGGTGACCTCTACAAGGCGCTGGCGGACCCGACGCGGCGAGCCATCCTGGACGAGCTCACCGACACGGACGGTCAGACGCTGTTCGAGCTGTGTTCCCGGCTCACGATGAAGCACGGTCTCGGCTCCTCGCGCCAGGCCGTCTCCCAGCACCTCGACGTCCTCGAGTCGGCCGGCCTCGTGTCAACCCGGCGCGAGGGCCGCTACAAGTTCCACCACCTGCACACCGCACCGCTGCGCGAGATCACCGATCGCTGGCAGCTCCCGAAGGATTGAGGTCCGAGCCATGCCCCGCATCACCGTGACCAGTGTCTTCGTCGACGACCAGGAGAAGGCCCTGCGCTTCTACGTCGACGTCCTCGGTTTCGTGCCCAAGCACGACATCCCCCTCGGCGAGGCCCGTTGGCTCACCGTCGTCTCGGCCGATCAGCCGGACGGGACCGAGCTGTTGCTCGAGCCCGACGGCCATCCGGCGGTCCGCCCCTACAAGGAGGCCTTGGTCGCCGACGGGATCCCGGCCGCCTCGTTCGGCGTGGACGACGTGCGGGCCGAGGCGGATCGGCTCCGGGCCGCCGGCGTCCGCTTCACCCAGGAGCCCACGTCCATGGGCGAGGTCACCACCGCAGTCCTCGACGACACCTGCGGCAACCTGATCCAGCTCGCCCAGCAGTCCTGACCGACCGGGCGAGCCAGTGCGAGCCGGGCGCGCCCACGCGGCAGGCGTTTCCCGGCGCTCGGACAGTCGGCCGGTCAGGGAATGCGCTCCCCCGGACGGGTGAGCCCCTCGCGACCGGGCGGGGGCTCGTAGGCGGTGGGCCAGTACTCGACCTGGCGCACGACGTGCCCCTCCTCGACCTCGGAGAAGGCCACGACGCGGGCGGACTGCTCGCCGTCGGTCACGGTCACCTCGCTGACGACGGTGTCGCCGTCAGCCAGGAGGCGGTGGACGTCGAAGCTCCACCGCCCCGTGCCGGTCGGGTAGTCGGCCTGCAGCGCGATGAAGTCGCGACGCCCGAGGATCTGCTCGCCCGAGCAGGGCCAGTCGATCACGACGTCTGGTGCCAGGAAGCCCGCCGCCCGTTCCCAGTCATTGGCCTGCATGGCCGCCCAGAAGGACTCGATCAGCGCTCGACTCGTCATGGTCGGGCACGGTACCCGACGGCACCGACACCCCTCGGCGGTCGGCTCAGAGGTCGCCAGGTCCGGCGAGCGCGTCGGCAATCGGCACCTCGCCGTTGTTGAACCGGATCGTGCGGCCGACCGTCTCCTGGTGGTCGATCGCGTATGCGGCGACGGCGGCGACGTCGTCGCGGCTCACCTCGGACTTGCCCACCCCGTCGCCGGTCTCGATCCTCCCCGTGCCCGGCTCGTCGGTCAGTCGGCTCGGCCCGAGCACGGTCCACTCCAGCGAGGTCCCGCGCAGGTGCGCGTCCGCGGCTGCTTTCGCCTCCGCATACGGGAAGAAGGAGCTGTCCTCGGGCACGCCGTGCGGGTCGTCGTAGAAGTAGGACACCATCACGTAGCGGCGCACCCCGGCGGCCACCGCGGCGTCCATGGACCGGATGGCGGCGTCCCGGTCCACGGCGTAGGTGCGCGCCGGGTTGCCGCCTCCCGCACCGGCCGACCAGACGACGGCGTCCTGGCCGCGCAACCGCTCGGCGATCGCGTCGGCGTCGAGGTGCTCGACGTCCGCGACGACCGCGGTCGCTCCGGTCTCCTCCACCTCGTCGGCGTGGTCGGGGTTGCGGATCCACGAGGTGACCGCGTGACCGCCTCGGGCCAGCTGCCCGGCGAGCCGCAGGGCCACCTTGCCGTGTCCGCCGATGATGGTGATGTGTGCCATCACTCCACCCTACGGACCGACGACCGGTCCGGCACCGCGGCGTCCCGGTGAGCAACGCGGTCCGCCGAGAGCGCTGCCTGGGTGCTCCCCCAGAGCGCGAAACCCAACAGCACGAAGCCCGGCACCACCCCACCGACCAGGGACACCATGGCCGACGTCGACCCGGCGAAGGCGGAGGCGAGCCCGGCGACACCGCAGCCGGTGACCAGGACCCCGAGCAGGTGGAAGAAGCCCAGCCGGAAGTGCGCGGCGAGGGCGAAGAAGTGGACGCCGACGGCCACGGACACCCAGGCGACGCCGGCCTCCGGGTGGTCCAGCGGCCCACCGAGCACCCGCACCCCCACGACGATTGCCACGACCTCGGCGAGCACGATGAGCCAGTAGCCGCGGCCGAACGGTGCCGGACGGCCTGGTGGGCCAGCCGACCCCGAACGGCCCGCCGCGCTCCCCTGGGCTGTGCCAACCTCGCGCCGGCCGGAGACGAGTCGGATCGCCACTGCTGCGGCGACCACCAGTGCCGCGACGCGCAACGCCCACGCCACGGCCGATGGCAGGACTGCGGAGTTGACCAGGACGTAGACCAGCCCGAAGGCTGCCGCGATGGCCGATCCGAGATGTTGCCCGCGCATGTGCTCTCCCCTCGACATGGCGCCAACGTAACATGTTCGATAGAGTTAACTCTAATGAACAAGTACCACTCCCCCAAGCGGCAGCGGCAGGCCCAGGAGACCCGACGGCGCATCACGGCCAGTGCGCGCGAGCTGTTCGCGACCCGGGGGTTCGGGGGCACCACGATCGCGGCCATCGCGGAGCGGGCCGGCGTCGCGCCCCAAACGGTCTACGCCACCTTCGGCTCCAAGGCTGCGGTGCTGAGTGCCCTGCTGGAGGGCATGGAGGAAGCAGCCGGCGCGGCGGCCTGGCGAGAGACCCTTGCCGACGAGACCGACCCCACCCGCCTGCTCGGGGCCTTCGCCCACTGGACGGCCGAGATGTTGGGCACGAGCCGCGACCTCATCGCCACGGCCCAGGTGGCCAAGGGTGACTCGGCGTTGCTCGAGTTGGCCACCCAGGGTGACGCGCACCGGCGAACAGCCTTGGAGTCCCTGATCGCCCGCATCGCCAGAGCCGGTTCACTGCGAACCGGCCTCACGCGGACCGATGCCGTCGACCGCGCCTGGTTGCTCACCGGGGTGGAACCCTTCCTGTCCGCTACCGGCAGCTGCGGTTGGAGCGAGACGAGGTATGCGGAGTGGCTGGCCGAGCTGCTGTGCCAGCAGCTCCTGGACTCGTCCGGCTGAGACCGGCGCTCACGCGCCGGTCGAACCGGCTTCCGGCCAGACGGCACGCCGGCCCAGCACCTCAACGGCGTCGACGACCAGGTCCCAGAACCGTTCGTTGTCCAGCGTGGTGGCCACCCGGGTGTGGCAGTCACGGGGAGCCGGCGCACGGAAGTCCGCGACCGTCATACCGACCGTCAGCTCGCCGCGCAGCTCCACGTCGAGCGGCGCCCGCCGGGTGGTGACCACGGTCGGGTCGATGAGGTAGGCGACCGCGCACGGGTCGTGGACGGGTGGGTCCTCGAAGCCCTGCGCCTCGCGGTAGGCCCCCCGGAAGAAGTCCAACAGGCCCACGACGAAGTCCGACACGTCGCTGCCCAGGGCGCGGATGCGGTCCTCGACCCCTGGCGTCGCGAGCGCCTGGTGCGTGAGGTCCAGACCGACCATGGTCACCGGCCAGGTTTCTCCGACCACGATGTGCGCGGCCTCGGGGTCGGCTCGGATGTTGAACTCGGCGACCGGGCTCCAGTTGCCGGTGTGGTAGCCCCCGCCCATGAAGACGACCTCACGCACCCGGTCGACGATCCGGGGCTCCTTCCGGGCGGCCATCGCGATGTTGGTCAGTGGCCCGGTCGGGACCAGGGTGACCTCTCTCGGCGCGCGCTCCATCACGGTGTCGATGATGAGGTCGACGGCGTGCCGAGGATCCAGCGGGACCGTGGGCTCGGGCAGGTCGACCCCGTCCAGGCCGCTCTCCCCGTGGATGTCCTCCGCCACCAAGGCTTCCCGCACGAGGGGCCGCTCGCATCCGGCGGCGACCGGCACACCGGTCATGCCGATCAGCGTGGCAGTCGCACGGGCGTTGCGCGTGACCTTGGCCAGCGTCTGGTTGCCACCGACCGTGGTGACCGCGGCGAGGTCGATCCGCTCGTCGGCCTCCGCGAGCATCAACGCGATGGCGTCGTCGTGGCCCGGGTCGCAGTCGAGCACGATCGTGCGGGAGCCCGCCCCGTCAGTCATCCGTCACCCTCAGAACCTCCTCACCCTCTCGTTGCGGTCTCCCACCCTAGCCTCGAGCGGGCGTGAGACCGGTTGCCCGATAAGGTGACCCATCAGGAGGGGATCACATGCGTCGACCACTTGCGGTGCTGGCCGCCGCTCTCGTGCTCGGCGCTGCCGGGTGCCAGTCCGATCCCGGCCCGTCCGTGTCCGCGACCAGTCCGGCGCCCGCCACCGTCGCGGCCTCCGACAGGGCTGCCGACCCGACCGACGCCACACCGTCGGCACCCACCGCCACCGACCCGACACCGACGTCGTCAGCCCCCACCACCGAGCCGATCCCGAAGCGGACGACCCACACCTCGGTCAACCCGAAGCACCCGGAGCGGACCTTCACCGGATCGGGTGCCCGGCTGATCAAGGTGGACCTGCGGGGAGACTTCGGGCTGGCACTCGACCTCGACTGCTCGCGCTGTCGCGGTCCCGTCGTGCTCACCCAGCCCGGCCGACTCACCCCGTGGATGGACGAGAAGGCGCCGGTCTCGGGCCAGTTCATCGTGTCGATCATGAAGTCGGACCACCACCCGGAGGTCATCGTCCGGGCCAACGGTCGCTGGAAACTGCGGCTCTATGACTGGAACGACAGCCCCCGACGCACCGGCGCGGTGCACGGCACGGGGTCGACGATGTTCTTCCTCGCCTCGGACGCGCCGGCCCTCACCTACGACTACACACCCGCCGACGCCGACGACCGGTTCTCGGTGCGCGCCCCCGGCACCCAGGAGGGCCAGATGAAGGTCTTCGGCCAGGACGAGAAGGCGCGGGGCACCCGGATCGAGCTCGACCTGCCCGCCCTCGTCATCGTCCACACCCGAGGCACCTGGACCATCCGCCCGACGAAGTAGAACCCCAGCGACGACCGGGCCCCACGGCGACGGAACGCATCTCCACCACCGCGGTCCCGAGTGTCCTACGATGACCGCGGTGGGAGGGGATCCATGAGACGACACCTGACGGCGGCGTGCGCCGCCACGCTGCTGCTTCTGCCCGCGTGCCAGTCCGACGACGGACCGGACGTCTCGAGCCCGGGCGCATCGACACCGACCGAGGGAGCCACCACGGCCGAGGGTCCGGCTCCGACGAGCGAGGCGTCCACACCGACACCCAGCCCACCGTCGGACAGCCCGTCGCCGACTGCGACGGCGACGCCCACGTCGAAGCCCGGCCTTCCGCCGATCGGTGTCGCCACGTCCACGCTGGCGCGCCGCAGCGGCTGGGCCAAGCCGGCGGTCGTGCGGGTCGGGTCGACCTACGAGGCCGCCACCCTCGCGAAGAAGGACCGCGTCGTCTTCTGGCGGATGCGGCAGTCGACCTGGACCAGGGACGGTTGGAGCACCCACCCCTCGACCTACGAAGGCGCCCGAGGCGTGAAGGGCACCGTCACCGGCCACCTGCTGCCCGGCGCGGACCACGCGATCTTCATCGTCTCGGGCGCCTACACCGGCGCCGGTCTCGTGGCCGACACGCTCGCCTACGGCCACTCCTCCGGGCGTTGGAGCATGTTCCTGGCCCAGCCCGACAGCTCGCTCAAACCGTGGGGACACGGGTCGCGGAGGGACGGGATGGGGCGCGAGCTCGACATCTGGGTCAAGGGCGGACACCTGCACACCGCCTCGGCCTGGGTGCCGGGATCCCGCGCCTCGAGCGCCACCCAGGGCACCTACCCGATCCTGCGCACCTGGCGGGCCAAGGGCGACCGGCTCGTGATGACCGGCGACAACCGGCAGGTGGCCAAGGAAGCCACGATGGCGTCATACGGGAAACACGCTCAGCCACTGCCGATCCCGCTGCAAGACGGATCGTATGTCGCGAGCCTCGAGAAGGTGCGCGGGCACGGCAACCGCTCGGTGGTCCTGGTGCTCCAGCCGTCCACGGAGCACTCCGGCTCCTGCATCGGCGGCACCTGCGGCGGACCCCAGGGGAAGCCTCGGGCCTTCACGGTCGACCCCGACCTGCCGGCGTCGGTCCTCGTCAGCGCCGACCGGATCCGCGCCTTCACGGCACCGGTCTGGGTCCTCGCGGCCGCCCAGCGGGGAGCACCCCTGCGTGAGTTCAGTGCAGGCGGCCCCTACACGGTGCCGCGCAAGCTGCTCGGCGCGAACCCCTCCGGCGCCGAGTTCATCTCGACCCGGTCCGTGCGCGTGCAGGTCGAGGACGGCGCCATCGCCTCGGTGGACGCGCTCTACCATCCCTGACCCTCCTCGGTGGTGGTCTGCGGCGGTGCCGCCACAGACCACCACCGAGGCCAAGGGATGGGGCCGTCCGCTGGTCAGGCGTACGCGTAGGCGTGGGCCATCCGGTTCTTGTGGCCGGGGTTGTCGTAGGCCTCGATCAACACCTTGGTCCCCTCAGGGATGCTGTAGTTGAACGAAGCCACCCGCTTGCCACTCGGCACGATCACGTTGTGCGCCTGGCTTCCCCACTTGATGCGGTAGTAGATGGCGTCCCCGTTGGCCTTCGTGTCGTAGACCCAGAACTTCTCCCCGTAGGGGTGGAACTCCATCTTGCCGACCAGCTGACCCTTGGAGTAGATCCTGGCCTTCGCCCCTTCGGCGCTCCCCGGGTCGTGCGCGAAGTAGGTGCCGTCGTACTCGTCCCCGAGGTAGCAGGGGCAGTCGGACGTATCCCGCCACTGATAGGTCACCCCCACGTGGCTGTGCGCTTCGGCGGTCTGCGCCGGCGCGACCACGGCGGCACCGAGGGCCACGGGGGCGGCCATCGCCGCGAGCGCGGTCTTCCTCAGTCGTGCTGAACGCGTCGTCATCGGTTCGTGCTCCTTCTGCATCGGGATGTATGACGAGCACGACCTTGGTTGCCGTCAGTGTCAGTTCGCTGTCATCCCGCTGCCACACCCCCGCCAGCCGCACGACGAGCTGCCGGGCGCACCGATCGCTAGTCGGCGCGCTCCCATCGCGGGACGTCACCGGCGGGGAGCTGGTGGAAGTCCTCGAGCAGCCGCAGCGCCCGCTCGGCACCGCCCGGGGCATAGACGGCCATGATCCGCATCTGCCGCCAGCCACGGTTGAACGTCGAGTGCATCACCCCCATCGGGATGTGGATCGAGTCCCCGGCCCTGACCTCGAACTCCCCCGAGTCGCCGACGGTCTGGACGCCCTCGCCCTCGAGGATGTAGAGGACTTCGTCGGACTCCGGGTGGTGGTGCAGGGCGTGCCCCTTGGTCGGGTTGATCACGACCTCCCCGACGGTGATCCGCGCTCCTTCGACGGTGTCCGGCGAGACGCCCCACTTGATCGAACCCCACTCGAAGGTGTCGGTGGGCAGCTGGTCCTGCGGGAAGTGTGACTGGGTCATGGCGTCCTCTCGTCGAATCCGGTGGTCGCAGTGTGGTGATCAGCGTGCGGTGATCCGTTTGAAGTCCTCGACCTGCGTCTGGATGGCACGCTCCGTGG
This sequence comes from uncultured Ornithinicoccus sp., assembly GCA_964425155.1. Taxonomy (GTDB): domain Bacteria; phylum Actinomycetota; class Actinomycetes; order Actinomycetales; family Dermatophilaceae; genus Segeticoccus. Next base: position 9,882 of record CAYRLV010000113.1, read on the forward strand.
GCAGCCGCTCGATCGAGGACGCGCCGAAGAAGCCGACGACGCCCTGCGTGTGCTCGAGGACGTAGGCGGCGTCGTCCGGTTCGGCGATCGGCCCGCCGTGGCACAGGCAGATGATGTCGGGATTGACCTCGCGTGCCGCGTCGCACAGTTCCTGCACCCGCGCCGCGGCGTCCTCCAGGGTCAGTGCGGTCGTCGCGCCGATGCTGCCCTTGGTGGTGAGGCCCATGTGCGGCACGAGGATGTCGGCGCCCGCCTCCGCCATCGCACGGGCCTGGTCGGTGTCGAAGACGTAGGGGGCGGTGAGCAGGTCGCGTTCGTGCGCCGCACGAATCATGTCGATCTCGAGGCCGAAGCCCATCCCGGTCTCCTCGAGGTTCTGCCGGAAGACCCCGTCGATGAGGCCCACGGTCGGGAAGTTCTGCACGCCCGCGAACCCGGCCGTCTTGACCCGGTCGAGGAAGGTCCCCATCACCTTGAACGGGTCGGTCCCGTTGACACCGGCCAAAACCGGCGTGTCCTTGACCACGGGCAGCACCTCGTCGGCCATCTCCATGACGATCGCGTTCGCGTCGCCGTAGGCCATCAGCCCGGCGAGGGAGCCCCGGCCGGCCATCCGGTAGCGGCCGGAGTTGTAGATGATGATCAGGTCGAT
>CAYRLV010000114.1:0-10508 GCA_964425155.1 uncultured Ornithinicoccus sp.
GCATCCCGGTGCTCATCCTCACCGCGCGGGACAGCGTGGACGACAAGGTCGCCGGGCTCGCCGGCGGCGCGGACGACTACCTCGCGAAGCCCTTCGCGTTCGACGAGCTGCTGGCCCGCGTGCGACTCCGGCTGCGCGGCAACTCGGTCGCGGAGGCCACCGTGCTGCAGGTCGGCGGACTGAGCCTCGATCTGCGGACCCGTCGGGCCAGGGTCGAGGGTCGGGACGTCGACCTGAGCGCGCGCGAGTTCGCTCTGGCCGAGGCCTTCTGCCGGCACCCCGACCAGGTGCTCTCCCGCGAGCAGTTGCTCTCGCAGGTCTGGGGATTCGACTTCGACCCCGGGTCCAACGTCGTCGAGGTCTACATCCGCTACCTGCGTCGCAAGCTCGGAGCGCGCCGGATCGAGACGGTGCGCGGCATGGGCTACCGCCTGGTGGTCGACCCCGACGCCTCCTGAGGCCTCACTGCGGGGGATCTTTGCGAGGGATCTTCGCGAGGGATCTTCGTGAGGTTTGGTGACCGTGCAGGGCACCAAACCTCACGAAGATCCGCGGGTGTGTGAGGTGGGTCACGGGCGGATTGCCGTGGATGAGAGGCCTCTCATCTCGAGTTCCTCCGGCTCTCATGGTGGTTCGACATCGTCAGGGTCAGGTCGGAGCCCGGACGGGCCCCGCGGACGCAGAAGGAGAGAGCTGATGAACCTGACCATGGCCGTCGCTGCTGACCTGATCGCCATCACCCTGTTGGTGTTCGGGGTCTACTACCGCCGACACTTCCGGCGCGACCTGGTGCTCGCCTACGTGGCGCTCAACGTCGGCATCATGGCGGTCGCCGGACTGCTGGCCGGTAGCGGTGCCGGGATCGGTCTGGGAATGGGCCTGTTCGGCATCCTGTCGATCATCCGGCTGCGGTCCGACGCGATCACCCAGGAGGAGGTCGCCTACTACTTCGTCGCGCTCGCGCTCGGCCTGGTCAACGGCCTGCACCCCGGGCCGATCTGGTTGGCCCCGGCCATCTCCGGCGGTCTCGTCGTGGTGATGTACCTCGCCGACCACCCGCGCTTCGCGCCCCGGACCCGGCGGCAGACCGTGACCCTCGACACCGCCTACCCCCAGGAGCCGGCGCTGCGCGCCGCACTGTCGGAGCTGCTCGGCGCCGACATCCTGCACGTGGTCGTGCTCGAGCTGGACCTGGTGCGGGACGTGACCGTGGTGGACGTGCGGTTCCGGTCGTTCAAGCGGCCCGCAGGCCCGGCACTCCCGGTCCGCGAGGCGGAGCAGGGCAACGTGTGGGCGGTGGCCCGATGACCGCGCTCGAGCCGCACCGGCAGCACTCCGCATACGTCTCCTCACCCTCCCGCACGAGCGCCGCGAAATCGGTGGCGTCGCGGTCGCGAGCCACGCTGCACGCGGTCGCTGCTGCCCAGGACGCGGTGTCCCTGGACGAGGTGATGGAGGTCGCCGGGCTGCAGACCCGGGTGGACAAGAAGTACCTGCTCACCCCGGAGGCCTTCGCCACCCTCGCCGGCGACCTGGACGGTCGGTTCCGGGCACTGCAGATCGACGAACGCCGCCTGTTCCGCTACGAGTCGGTCTACTTCGACACTCCTGACCGCGCGCTCTTCCGGGCGCACCGGCAGGGGCGGAGGCTGCGCTACAAGGTGCGCACCCGCAGCTACCTGGACAGTGGCGAGTGCCTGTTCGAGGTGAAGCTGGAGGGGCGCAGGAAGGCCACCGTCAAGCGACGGATGGCGTACCCGCTCGAGGCCCGCGACCGGATGACCGGGCAGGCCCGCGACTTCCTCGAGGGGGTGTTGCTGCAGGAGTACGACCTCCGACCGCCGGAGCTGGTGCCGTCGGTGACCACGCGCTACGGCCGGGCCACCCTGGTCGACCTGCGCGAGGGCGCCCGGCTCACCTGTGACGTGGACCTGCAGTGCTCCGAGGGCGGCCGTCAGGTGCGGGGTCCGGACCGGGTGCTGGTGGAGAGCAAGAGCACCGGGTCGGGGCTCGCCGATCGGGCGCTCGCGGCGCGGGGGATCCGGCCGGTGAGCGTCAGCAAGTACTGCGTCGGGGTGGCCCTGCTGCACCCCCACCTGCCGGCCAACCGGTGGAACCAGATCCTGCGGCGCGAGTTCGGCTGGCACCCCGAGCGCCCGTGCTACGGTTGACCCGGTTGCAGTTGCAGTTCCTCGCAGGTCGAAGAAGTGCCCGCCCCGGCGGGCCTTTTTTATCCCACCGGGCATGTCCCGGCCGTGGGGGTAGTACGGCAGCCTGGTCCGTGCGCAGTGTGCGGACCACCCGCCAACAGAAAGAGCATGTCCCCCATGGCACAGGGCACCGTGAAGTGGTTCAACGCCGAGAAGGGCTTCGGCTTCATCGCACAGGACGGCGGCGGCCCCGACGTCTTCGTGCACTACTCGGCCATCCAGGCGGACGGCTACCGTTCGCTGGACGAGGCGCAGCGCGTCGAGTTCGAGGTCACCCAGGGCCCCAAGGGCCCGCAGGCGGACCAGGTCCGTCCGGTCTGATCAAGGACTGAGACAGCCGACTTCGGCATCACCAGTCGGAGCGGCTCGAGGCCCCCGGGGTACGTCCCCGGGGGCCTCGTCCGTGTCTGGGCGTCCCTAGACCTGCGGATACATCTGTTGCCGGTATGCGGCGTAGCGCTCGCGCACCTGCGCCCCCCATCCGTCCCCGCCGGGCGCGATCTCGGCGAGGACCCGTCGCTCCCAGTGCGGAGGCCGCTCGTCCCCCGACGCGACCCACGCGGCCTGCCGGGCCGCGCCGAGCGCGACGTACTCGGCCGGCTCGGGCACCACGACGGGCACCCCGAAGATCTCCGGCGCGGCAGCGCGCACAGCGGCTGACTGGGCGGCGCCGCCGATGAGCAGGATCTGCTCGACCGAGACGCCACTGCGGCGCACCGCGTCGAGTGCGTCCGCGAGGCCGCAGAGCATGCCCAGGACCCCGGCCCGCGCCAGGTGCTCCGGCGTCATCGTCGACCGGCGCAGGCCGTGGAGGCTCCCGGCGGCCTCCGGCAGCGACGGGGTGCGTTCGCCGTCGAGATAGGGCAACAGGATCGCTCCGTCGGCATCGGGCGGGGCCTGTGCCTGCAGTCGCTCCATGCCGGCCAGGTCGGTGCCCAGCGCCCGAGCCACCGCGCCCAGCACGCGCGCCGCGTTCATGGTGCAGGACAGCGGCAACAGCCGACCCTCCCCGTCCGCGAAGCGGTTGAGCTCGCCCGAGGGATCCGGCTTCGCCTCGGCCGCGGTGGCGAAGACCGCGCCGCTGGTGCCGAGCGAGACCACCGTCTCGCCGGGCCGCAGGCCCAGCCCGAGGGCGGCAGCCGCGTTGTCGCCGAGACCGGGACCGACGATCGTGCCGCGCGCCGTGCGGCCCGCGGCCTCGTCGGGGGCCAGCACCCGGGGCACCCCGATGGTGCGGCCGAACGCGAGCTCCAGCAGATCGAGCCGGTACTCGCCGGTCGTGGCCGACCAGTACCCGGTGCCCGAGGCTTCGCTGCGGTCCGTGGACGGCTCGTCGGGGCAGTCCAGCAGCCGCCAGGTGAGCCAGTCGTGCGGCAGCACCACCCTGGCCACCTGCTCGGCCAGGTCAGGCTCCTGCTCGCGCAGCCAGGCCAGCTTGGTGACGGTGAGCGACGGGATCGGCACCGAGCCGACGGCGTCCACCCACGCCTGTCGGCCGAGCTGCTCGGTCAGGGCCGTGGCCTGGGGGGCACTGCGCACGTCGTTCCACAGCAGGGCCGGCCGCACCGAGCGGCCCTGGTCGTCCAGCGTCACCATGCCGTGCTGCTGGCCGGCGATGGCCACGGCGTCCGCCCCGGGCATCTCCGCCGACAGCTGGTGCAGGGCGTCCCACCACACCTGCGGGTCCACCTCGGTCCCGTCCGGGTGGGGTGCCTGGTCGAGGGACAGGATCCGGCCGGTCTCCGGGTCGACGGTGACCACCTTGCAGGACTGGGTGGAGGAGTCGACACCTGCGACCCGGCTTGCGGATGAGCTGCTCATGGGCGAATTCTGCCCGGTCCGCCTGAGCCAGCTCAATCACCGATCAATCACACATTTCGTTGGAGACGAAACCTTGTTCTCCCACGATTTGTGTGAGAAGTTGTCCCGCATCGAGCACTGTCACCGATCTCGCCAGCGTGCCGGACTCGGGTCCGGCCTCCACCGTCGACGACCAGGGAGCGTCCATGCGCAAGGTGCCCAGCGGTGGTCCCGGGACGACCCGGGAGCCCAGTCGGCGCGAGGTCCTGCGTGCCGGGGCGTGGGGTGCCGGGGCGGTCCTCGGCGGTGGCCTGCTCGCCGCGTGCGGCGAGAGTGAGAAGCCGGTGCCGCCGCTGGCGGAAGGCGCCGACCCGTGGCGTCGGTTTGCCGGGACCACCATCAACTTCATCTCGGAGAACACCGCGCCGACGGCTGCGATTGCCGCCAACCTCAAGCCGTTCACCGAGTTGACCGGCATCCGGGTGCAGATCGTCAACCTCGAGCTGTCCGCCCTGGTCCAGCGGGTGGCGCTCGACATGGCCTCCGGCGACGCGCAGTACCAAGTGATCTACGCCGACCCCTACCAGGTCCTCGCGCCCTACTCCAAGGGTCTGGCCGACCTGCGGGAGTTCATCGAGGACGACAGCTACCCGCCGCTGGAGGGAGGCGTCGAGGACTTCATCCCCACCCAGCTCGACGCTGCGGGCCGGTTCGGGCAGGCCGACGGACCGATCTACGCCCTGCCCTACGACTGCCCGACGATGATCTGGCAGTACCGTGCCGACCTCTTCGAGAAGTACCACGACGCCATGTCGAACGACCTCGGCTTCGACCCCACACCAGGTGCGGACCGCACCTGGGACGAGTACCGCAAGATCGCCGTCTGGTTCAACGACCACGTCGACGAGGTGAAGTACGGCACCGGCCAGCAGGCCAAGCAGCACGACTCCCTGCAGTGCGACTTCAGCAACGTCCTGTGGAGCTACGGCGGCGACTACTTCGCGAACGGGCAGGAGGTGGGCCTGCTGGGCCGGACCGACCCCGGACCGTCGCGGCTGCGCGAGGACGCGGCGATCGAGGCAGCCGGTTTCTACCGCGACCTGCTCGACATCGCCCACCCGGGATCGCGCACCTGGGACTGGGACGGCGTGGGCGCGGCGTTGCGGGCCAAGGAGATCGCCATGTGTCCCAACTGGCACGAGTTCGCGGCCAGCAACGAGCAGGTGCTGCCCGGCAAGGTCGACTACGCCCCGCTGCCCAGCGGGCCGGCCCGCTCCGCGGACATCTACGGCGGCACCGGCATCGCGATCGCCGCGAACACCCAGGGGGCCGCACGCGGCGCGGCCTGGTTGTTCGTCAACTGGGCCACCTCGCCCAAGACGCAACTGGCCAACCTGAAGAGCGAGGCGGGGGGCGGTACCCCGACCCGCACCTCGGTCTACGAGATGCCCCAGGTGAAGAAGGCCGAGCACCCGCCGAGCGCCCTGCCCAACATGCTCACGGGTCCTGCCGTCAAGAAGGCGTGGGAGAAGGAGAAGATCGGCCTGCGGCCGAAGATCCCGATGTGGAACGAGTGTGACACCGCGATCTACACGGCCCTGTCCAAGATGATCGCCGGGCAGGACTCGCCGCGAGAGACGATGATCGGCACGGCCGACAAGTTCGACCGGATCGTGGATCGGGGGTGGTTCGCGTGACCACCACGATGGAGCGCACGCCACCGCACACCCTCCCCGAGCCCGAGCGTCGTCGCCGCCGGAGTCGGCTCACCTTCACCGGCAAGCTGATGACCCCGGGTGTCGTGCTCCTCGCGCTGTTGTCGATCGTGCCCTTCCTCGCGCTGATCGCCATGAGCTTCAGTCGGGTTCGGCTGCTCGGCGGGGTGCGGCTCGAGTGGGTCGGGGTGGACAACTGGTCCCGAGTGCTCACCGATCCCGACATGTGGGCCAGTTGGTTGCGCACGATCGTCTTCCTGGCCATGACCCTCGGTCTGCAGATGCTGCTCGGGATCGGCATCGCCATCGCGTTGCATCGCGTCGCCAAGGGGCGAGGTCTGCTGCTGTCACTGGTCCTGCTGCCGATGTTCGTCGCTCCGGTCATCGTGGGGCTGCTCGGCCGCTACCTCACCGACTCCACCTTCGGCCTCTACAGCTCGATCCTGCGCTCGCTGGGCTGGGACGCCGACATCCTCGGCAACCCCACGAGCGCGTTCGCGGCCGTGGTGCTGATGGACGTGTGGGAGTGGACGCCGCTGATCGCCCTGATCGCCCTGGCCGGGCTCTCCGGGGTCAACCCGTCAGTGCTGGAGGCCGCCTCGCTCGACGGCGCCGGCTACTGGAAGTCGCTGCGCTACATCGTGCTTCCCTCGATCTCCGGGGTCCTGCTCGTGGCCTTGCTGATCCGGGCGATGGACGCCGTGCGCTACTTCGACATCATCTTCGTCACCACCAACGGTGGGCCAGCGGACGCCACCAAGACCATCCCGATCCGCCTCTTCGAGACCGCATTCCGCTTCTTCGACCTCGGCTATGCCGCCGCCATCGGCTTGATGATGTTGGCGCTCACCATCGCCATCTCCAACGGTTTTGTCCGGATTCTCACGGCAAAGGGGCTGACCAAGTGAGCACCGCAGCGACGGCCGGGACCACCACGGACGCCCCCGCGCGTCAGGTCGAAAAGGTCCGCAGCAGAAAGGCGCCGGCTCGGATCGCGGTGGCCCTCGTCCTCGTCGTCGTGCTGCTCTGGACCCTCGTTCCTCTGGTGTGGATGGTCCTCGGCTCGTTCAAGAATCGCGCCGACGTGACGGCCAGCGACCCCAAGTGGTTCTTTGCCCCCACCTGGGACAACTACCGCCACCTGTTCTCCGGGGCCAACGACCTGACGCCCTACCTGGTGCACAGTCTGATCGCGGCCGGACTCGCGGCGCTGCTCTCGCTCGTCTTCGGAACCCTGGCCGGCTACGGGCTGTCCCGCTCGACGATGCGGGGCAAGGATCACCTGTCGTTCTGGATCATCTCGACCCGCATGGCCCCCATCGCGGCGGTCGTGCTGCCGCTGTTCCTCATGTTCCGCGTGGCCGGCCTGATCGACACCCTGCCGGGGCTGATCCTCGCCTACATGACCTTCAACCTGCCCTTCGCCATCTGGTTGATGAGTGCCTTCTTCGCCGATATCCCCCCGTCGATCGAGGAGTCGGCACTGGTCGCAGGTTGCACGCGGTGGCAGGCTTTCTGGCACGTGATCCTGCCGCTGTCCAAGGCGGGACTCGTGACGACAGGAGTGTTGTGTCTCGTCTTCGCATGGAACGACTACGCGTTCGCCACGGTCTTTGCCGGCCCGAGCTCCCAGACCCTGCCCATCGCGGCCAGCCAGTTGGTCACGCAGACCGGGATCGACTGGGGCCAGCTCACCGCGATCGGCACCATCGTCGTGCTGCCGATGATCCTGGCCGGGCTGGCGGTCCGGCGGTGGCTGGTCACCGGGCTGACCCTGGGGGCGGTCACCGGTGAGTGAGGTGCAGGTGCCCGACACCATGCGGGTGAGCGTGCTGCGCGGGATTCGGGACGTGGTGGTCGAGGAGCGGCCGACGCCCAGCCCGGGACCCGGCGAGGTGCTGGTGCAGGTCGGTTCGGTGGGCGTGTGCGGCTCGGACGTGCACTACTACCAGCACGGACGGATCGGCGACCACGTCGTGCGCGGTCCCCTCGTGCTCGGCCACGAGGCCGGCGGTCGCGTCGTGGCGGTGGGGGAGGGCGTCGACCCCGCCCGCGTCGGCGAGCGCGTGTCGCTCGAGCCCGGCGTGCCCTGCCGGCACTGCGGGCAGTGCCGTGCCGGCCGCTACAACCTCTGCCCGGACGTCGTCTTCTTCGCGACACCCCCCGTGGACGGAGCCTTCGCCGAATACGTCACCCTCGCATCGGACTTCGCGTATGCCGTGCCCGACGACCTCTCGGACGACGCCGCTGCCCTGATCGAGCCGCTGTCCGTGGGCGTGTGGGCCAACCACAAGGCCGACGTCGGCACCGGGTCACGGGTGCTGGTCTCCGGTGCCGGACCGGTGGGGCTGGTGGTGACCCAGGTGGCCCGGGCGCGCGGCGCGACCGACATCGTCGTGTCGGACGTCGACCCGAGGAGGCTCGAGGCGGCCGAGCGATTCGGGGCGACCCGCGTGATCGAGGCTCGCGACGGCATACCAGCGGGACTGGAGGTCGACGCCTTCGTCGACTGCTCCGGCGCGCCGTCGGCCGTTGCCGCCGGCTGCCACGCGGTCGCGCCGGCGGGCGCGGTGGTGCTGGTCGGCATGGGGGCGGACGAGGTCAGCCTGCCGGTCTCGCTGATCCAGAACCGCGAAGTCGTGGTGACGGGCACCTTCCGGTATGCCAACACGTGGCCCGAGGCGATCGCCCTGGCCACCTCGGGGCAGGTCGACCTCGACGGACTCGTCACGGCCCACGTCGACCTGGACCACGTGGTCGAGACTCTCGACGTGGATCCCGAGGCAGGCCACCTGAAGATGGTGGTGCGCCCCGGCGGCGTGTGACCGTGTCGGTCGTGTCAGTCGTGGCGTGGCGCGGTTCCGGACGAGGCAGGAGGTGCAGATGCGGGGGAGTCGGTCCAGCGACGCCTCGGTGCAGCACCGCCGCGATGCCATCCTGGAGATGGTGCTCGACGCGGGCCAGGTGGCGATCCCCGACCTGGCCACCCGCTGCGCGGTCAGCGAGATGACCATCCACCGCGACCTGGACTTCCTGGCGGCGGCCGGTCTGGTGGAGAAGGAACGCGGTCGCGCCGTGGCGCCCTCGACCTTGCGGGTGCAGACCAGCGCGCAGTTTCGGATGCGCGCCGGGATCAGGCTGAAGGAGGCCGTCGGGCAGGGCGCGCTTTCGCTGCTGGACGGTGCGTCCACGGTGTTCTTCGACGACTCCACCACCGGACTGCCGCTGCTGCGCCGACTGGGTGAGACCGCCACGGCACCCATCACCGTGGTCACCAACTACCTGGAGACGGTGCGGCAGGGCTCGAGCCACCCGATGCTGCGGTTGCACCTGCTCGGCGGCGACTACGTGCCCGACCTCGGCGCCACCTTCGGGGCGGCGTGCCTCGAGGCCATTGACCGGTGGCACTTCGACGTGGCGGTCTTCAGCGCGCCGGCCGAGTGCGGGGCGCGGTGCTACCACCCGCTGTCCGGGTCCGTGGCGATCAAGCAGGCCGCCCTGCGTCGAGCCGGGGACAGCGTGTTGCTGCTGGACCACACCAAGCTCGGCCACACCGGGCCGCACCACATCTGCGACGTCGCGGACCTGGGCACGGTGGTGCTCGACGAAGGCGCGGACCCCGCCGAGGTTGCTCTGATGCGTGAGCAGGGGGCCACCGTGCGGCTCGTGCCCGTGCCGGGCGACCTGCAGGAACCGCCCGCGACACCCGGCTGACGCGAGCGGCACACACGGCCCATCGACAAGAAACTCACCACAGGGGACGACCCCCGGAACGGAGCATCGACATGGCAGTTCTGGACGCCTTCGCCCTGCACGGGCGGGTGGCACTGGTCACGGGTGCCAGCCGCGGCCTCGGCAAGGGCTTCGCGCTGGCGCTCGCCGACGCCGGCGCGGACGTCGCGCTGGTGGCCAGGGACGGCGAGGCCTGCGCGGAGGTGGCGGCCGAGATCGAGCGGCTCGGGCGGCGCGCCCTGGTCGTCGCGGCCGACATCACCGACTCCGGGCAGGTGCAGCAGATCATCGACACGACCGAGCGTGACCTCGGCGCCCTGGACGTGTTGGTCAACAACGCCGGCACGTGCGTGCACGCCCCCGCGCTCGAGGTGACCGACGACGACTGGCACCGGGTGCTCGACCTCAACGTCACCGCGCTCTGGCGGATGAGCACCGCGGCGGCCCGGGCGATGCTGCCCCGCGAGCGTGGTGTCATCGTCAACGTCGGCAGCATCTCGGCCCAGATCGTCAACCGGCCCCAGTGGCAGCCGGCCTACAACGCCTCCAAGGCGGCCGTGCACCAGCTGACCAAGAGCCTGGCCGCCGAGTGGGCCCCGCACGGCATCCGGGTCAACGCGCTGGCACCCGGTTACGTCAAGACCGAGATGGCCCCGGTGGACCGGCCCGAGTTCCGGCAGCGTTGGATCCTGGACGCTCCGATGCAGCGCTACGCGACGCCCGAGGAGATTGCTCCCAGCCTGCTCTACCTGGCCAGCGACGCCTCGTCGTTCACCACCGGGACGGTGCTGGTGGCGGACGGCGGCTACACGCTCTTCTGAGCGGCCTCGACGGCGAGCAAGCCCGCGGTGAGGAGCGCGGCCAGGGGTCTCGGCGGAGCGGCGACGATCGTGGGAGGTCGCGAGGGACGAGCAAGCCCGCGGTGAGGAGCGCGGCCAGGGGTCTCGGCGGAGCGGCGACGATCGTGGGAGGTCGCGAGGGACGAGCAAGCTCGCACGGTGAGGAGCGCGACCAGGAGTCTCAGCGGCGGATGGGGCCGCCGAGCTCGACC
>CAYRLV010000115.1:0-10439 GCA_964425155.1 uncultured Ornithinicoccus sp.
CGGTCTCGGGGTTGAGCGTCCAGAAGTCCCACTGCATGTGGTTGTCGCGCAGCCCGGAGTCGGGCAGCCGCTTCTGGCTGCGGATGAAGTGCGGGAACTTCATCGGGTCGCGCAGGAAGAAGATCGGCGTGTTGTTGCCGACCAGGTCGTAGTTGCCCTCGGACGTGTAGAACTTGATCGAGAAGCCGCGCACGTCGCGCCACGTGTCGGGGCTGCCCATCTCACCCGCCACGGTCGAGAAGCGGATGAGCATGTCGGTCGACGCGCCCTTCTGGAAGAGCGCGGCCTTGGTGTACGGCGAGACGTCCTCGGTCACCTTGAGCACGCCGAACGCGCCGGAACCCTTGGCGTGCGGCTGGCGCTCGGGCACCTTCTCCCGGTTGAAGTGCGCCATCTGCTCGAGGAAGTGGACGTCGTGCAGCAGGATCGGCCCGTTGCTGCCCAGCGTCAGGGAGTTGCGGTCGCTCGGAGCGGGCGCTCCGGTGCCCGTGGTGGAGCCGGCGGTCTGGTCAGTGCTCATCGATCGTCTCTCCTTGGTGAACTGCGGGTGGGGTGGCTGAAACAGCGGACTGGCAACGCGGGCACAGGCCCCAGAAGGTGACCTCCGCCTCGTCGACGAGGAAACCGTGGGCGTTGCTCGCCTCGAGGCACGGCGCCGCGCCGATGGCGCAGTCGACGTCGTCCATGGCGCCACAGCGGCGGCACACGACGTGGTGGTGGTTGTCGCCCACGCGCGTCTCGTAGCGCGCGGGCGAGCCGGCCGGTTCGATCCGACGCAGCAGCTCGGCCTCGGTCAACGCGTGCAGCACGTTGTAGATCGCCTGCGTCGAGACCGTCCCGAGCTGCTCCCGGACCGTGGCCGCGATGGTGTCGGCATCGGCGTGCGGGTGCACTCGCACGGCCTCGAGCACCGCGACCCTGGGGCGGGTGACGCGCAGCGCGGCGGCCCGCAGCTGCTCTCTGGCCGTTTCCGTCGTCATGGCCCCACCTCACCACGAAGAATTGAATCGGTCAAATAAAGGGTTCCGGTGGGCGTGGCCGGCGCGACCGCGCGACGGAAATCCTGACCGAATCCTGACCGTCCGGCCCCTTGTGGCCGTGGGCAGGTTCTGCCACTGTGAGCCGGTGCGAATATTTCTGGCGCACAAGTCGCGCGCCGCGCACTTTATTGCCGTGAGTACAGGCGCGGCCGGGTCGGGGTGGCCGCCGGGAAGAGGTCGGACATGAAGAACCCGTTGTTCAAGACCGGAGCGCTGGTGGCCGGGGCCGGCCTGGTGGCCGCGCTCGCGCCCAGCGCGATGGCCACGCCGCCGTCGTCGGGAGAGGCGAGCCACACGGTCGACTGCAGCTGGACCCAGGGCGCGGACGTGCCGCTGCAGGAGGCGTTCGCCCGATCGGCGAAGGCGAGCGGGGTGCCGGTGTCGCTCCTCAAGGCGGTCTCCTACATGGAGTCGCGTTGGGACGCGCACCCCGGGCAGGCCAGCGCCGACGGTGGCTACGGCCCGATGAACCTCACCGACCTGACGGCTCGGACGTCCGACGGCAAGGGCACCGGGCAGGCGCGGACGGCGGAGTCCCGGCAGACCGCCCGAGTCGCGCACCGGCTCACCGGGTTGCCGGTCTCGGCCATCAAGGCCGATGCCGACGCCAACATCTGCGGCGGCGCCGCGGTGCTGGCGTCCTACCAGCAGGGGAGCAGCAGCCAGCTCTCCGACTGGTCGGCCGCCGTGGCTCGCTACGGCACCGCCGGGTCCCCCGGTAGCAGTGCCTCGTTCGCGCGGCAGGTCTACTCCACGCTGCGCCAGGGCCAGAGCCGGGTGACCGCGCAGGGCCAGGCCGTCGCCCTCAAGGCCCGCCCCAACACCGCCGTTCCCGCCGCGCCGAGCTCGTCCGGGCAGACCGACTGCCCGCGCACGCTCGGGTGCGAGTGGCTCCCGGCCGGCTATGCGAAAGACGACCCCAACGCTCCCGACTCGACGGGCTACTACGGCAACCACGACATCGCCGACCGCACCGGCAAGGGCGGGCCGAAGCTGAAGTACATCGTCATCCACGACACCGAGGGCACCTACCAGAGCGCCGTCGACCTCGTGCAGGACCCGACCTACCTCGGGTGGAACTACACGATCCGCTCGGCCGACGGCCACGTCGCGCAGCACATGGACGCCAAGGACGTCGGCTGGCACGCGGGCAACTGGTACGTCAACATGCACTCGATCGGCATCGAGCACGAGGGCAAGGCCGGCAACCCCGGCTGGTTCACCGAGGCGATGTACCAGAACTCGGCCTCGCTGGTGCGCTACCTCGCCCTCGAGTACCAGATCCCGCTCGACCGGGCGCACATCATCGGGCACGGCGAGGTGCCGGGCACCGTGATGGGCAGCACCAAGAACATGCACTGGGATCCGGGCCCCTACTGGGACTGGGAGCACTACTTCGACCTGCTGAAGCGGCCGATCGGCCAGCACCAGCCGGCCACCACGCGGCTCCGCCCCGGTGACACCGTGATCGTCCGCCCGGGCTACGAGGGCAACGGCCACACGCTGACCCAGTGCGAGGAGCAGTCGCCCGGCTCGGGGCCGTGCGTGCCGGACGCGCCGAGCAACTTCGCCGCACTGCGGCAGGCCCCGAGCGAGTCGGCGCCGCTGGTCAGCGACCCGGCCGTGAAGCCGGGCACGACCGAGGGCAGCACCGTCGTCTCCGACGTCAGCGCCCGCGCCACCGCCGGTGACAAGCTCGTCGTCGCCAAGGTGCAGGGTGACTGGGTGCAGGTCTGGTGGGCCGGCAGCCCCGCCTGGGTGCACAACCCGAGCGACGACCCGATCCTGGTCAAGCGGCACGCCCCGACCGTCTCGGTCAAGGCCGGCCTCGACTCGGCACCGGTCTACGGCCGGGCCTACCCGGAGGCGGCGGCTTACCCGAGCACGATCAGCCCGCAGTCGGTCATCCCGATCGAATACACCATGAAGCCTGGTCAGTCGTATGCCGTGACGGACCTCAATCCCGTGACGGACTACTACTACGCGAAGACCTTCGACGGCACCGGCGTCCCGGACGACCGGACCGACGTGGTCGGCCAGGACCGCTACTACCAGATCCAGCTCGCTCACCGCATGGTCTACGTGCGCGCGGCCGACGTGGAGCTGCACCGCTGAGGGGTGGACCCCGAACCGGGGGAATCCCTGCAGGGAGCGGATCGGCCGGAGGACGGGAGTCCTCCGGCCGATCGGTGTCTCCTCAGTCGCCGTCCCGCAACAGGGTGGCGAGCACGGCGGCCTGGCTGATGTCGACCGCCTTGCTCGCGGTCAGGAGGGTCAGGTTGCCGGACTTCGCCGCCTCGCGCAGCCGGGCGAAGCCGTCCTTCGCGTCGCCGGAACCCAGCTCCTCGCGGTAGCGCCTGCCGAACTCGTCGAACTTGTCCGGGTCGTGGCCGTACCACTTGCGCAGCTGCGTCGACGGCGCCACGTCCTTGTTCCAGTCGTCCAGTCCGGCGTCCGCCTTCTTCACCCCGCGCGGCCACACCCGGTCGACGAGGACGCGCGTCCCGTCGCTCGGTGAGCGGTCGTCATACACCCTTTTCACCCGGATGCTCATGCGGGTCTCCCTTCTCGGCCTGCTCAGCCGGTCCTGTTCTGACCCTAGGACGGCCGCACGGATCTCGCCTGCCGGAACCGGGCGACGGATCGGCCGGGAGGTCGTACTGTCGGGCTCAACCGCTGCCGCCGAAGGAGACCCGCGATGGACCAGCACAAGTTCATGCTCGACGAGTCGGAGATCCCCACCCACTGGTACAACGTCGTCGCCGACCTGCCGAGTGCGCCGCCCCCGCCGCTGCACCCGGGCACGCACGAGCCGGTCGGTCCGGACGACCTGGCCCCGCTCTTCCCGCCCGAGCTGATCGCGCAGGAGGTGAGCACCGAGCGCTGGGTGGAGATCCCGGGGCCGGTGCGCGAGGTCTACGCCCTGTACCGTCCCTCGCCGTTGATCCGGGCGCACCGGCTGGAGCGCAAGCTGGAGACGCCGGCACGGATCTACTACAAGTACGAAGGGGTTTCGCCGGCGGGATCGCACAAGGTCAACACCTCGGTGCCGCAGGCCTACTACAACTCGATCAACGGGGTCACCCGGCTCACCACCGAGACCGGTGCCGGGCAGTGGGGCACCGCACTGGCGTACGCCTGCTCGCTGTTCGGGCTGAGCTGCGAGGTGTGGCAGGTCGGTGCCTCGTATGACACCAAGCCGCAGCGGCGCACCATGATCGAGGTGTTCGGCGGCACGGTGCACCGCTCGCCCAGTCGGGAGACCGAGTCCGGGCGTGCCTTTCCGGAGGACCACCCGGGGTCCCTCGGCATCGCCATCTCGGAGGCGGTGGAACTGGCGGCCCAGGACCCGGGAGCGAAGTACTCCCTCGGCTCGGTGCTCAATCACGTGCTGCTGCACCAGACGGTGAGCGGCGAGGAGGCGCTCACCCAGCTCGCCAAGGCCGGTGAGGACCAGGTCGACCTGCTGGTGGGGTGTGCCGGAGGTGGCTCGAACTTCGCCGGCATCGCGTTCCCGTTCCTGCGGGAGAAGCTGGCGGGCCGGATCGATCCGCGGATCCTGGCGGTCGAGCCGACCTCCTGTCCCACCCTCACGCGAGGCGACTACCGCTACGACTTCGGCGACACGGCCGGGCTCACCCCGCTGATGAAGATGTACACGCTGGGCCATGACTTCGTGCCCTCGCCGATCCATGCCGGCGGACTGCGCTACCACGGGATGGCGCCGCTCGTGTCGCACGCCGTGCACGAGGGCCTGATCGAGGCGACCGCGCTGCACCAGACCGAGTGCTTCGAGGCGGCGGTCGAGTGGGCCCGGACCGAGGGAGTCATCCCGGCACCGGAGTCGTCGCACGCTCTGGCCCAGGTGCGCCGGGAAGCCTTGGCAGCCAAGGAATCCGGCACGGAGCAGGTCATCGTCGTGCTGCTCTCGGGGCACGGCCTGCTCGAGCTCGGCGCCTACGACCAGTTCCTCGGCGGCAAGCTGCAGGACGACGCGCTCTCCGAGGAGTCACTCACCACGGCGCTGGCCGCGGTCCCGCAGCTCTGACCCCACCCCGAGGTTGTGGGTCACCAGGGGATCGGGCCGAACCGGTCGAAGTATCCTCCGGTCGGGCCGTCCGGGCCGACCGTGGCCAGGGCGACCGACGCCTCGGCCCCTTCCTCCACCGTCTGGTGGCCCTGGTGGTTGTTGAAGTCGGTCGCGGTGTATCCGGGGTCGGCCGCGTTGACCCGGAAGCCCGGCAGTGCCCGGGCGTACTGCGACGTGATCATGTTGAGGGCGGACTTGGACGACGTGTAGACGAGAGTCGCGAACGTGGACTCCAGCAGCTCGGGGTCGCTCGTCCTGGTGATGGAGCCCATGCCGCTGGAAACCATCACGATTCGTGGCTCCTCGGACGCCCGGAGCAGGGGCAGGAACGCTTGGGTCGTCCGCACCGGTCCGAGGACGTTGACACCGTAGACCGTGACGAAGTCGGAGATCTCGGTGTCCTCGGCCGCGGCGCCGGCGCCGACGACCCCGGCGTTGTTGACGAGGACGTCCAGCCGGCCGGTCTCCGCGGTCACGGTCCGGGCGGCCTCGGCGACCGACTCGTCGGAGGTCACGTCGAGGGGGAGGAAGCGCACGTCGGCGCCGTCGGCCCCGAGCTCGGCGGCGGCCGCCTTGCCTCGCTCGGGGTCGCGGGAGCCGAGGTAGACCGTCCAGCCGAGGGCGGCCAGCCGCCGGACGGTTTCGCGGCCGATGCCCTTGTTGCCCCCGGTGACGAGGGCGATGGTGCTTGTCCTGGTGTCGGTTGAGTTCGTCATGAACACCACGATGCGTCCCCGGACGGGTCCCATCCAGTGCCCGATGACCCTGGGAGCGCCGGTCCTACCCTGCGGCCACCGAGGTGGGTCATGCTGGAGACATGGACCGTCAAGAGCTGGCCTCGGTGCTGCGCGCCGCCCGCGAACGGATCGCCCCGTCCGACGTCGGGTTGCCGGCCGGTCCCCGGCGCCGGGTGGCCGGGTTGCGCCGGGAGGAGGTCGCCCAACTGGCCGGTGTCAGCGTCGACTACGTCGTCCGGTTGGAGCAGGGCCGTGGCCCGCACCCGTCGACGCAGGTGCTCGGCGCGCTCGCCCGAGCCCTCCGGCTGGACGGCCAGGAACGGGACCAGCTCTTCCTGCTCGCGGGAGCCGCGCCGCCCACGCCCGGCCACATCGTGTCCACGGTCCGCCCCGGCGTGCTGCGGATGCTCGACCGGTTCACCGACCTGCCCGCCCTGGTGCTCGACGCGAAGAGCGAGATCCTCGCCTGGAACCCGCTGGCCGTGGCGCTGCTCGGTGACCTGTCGGCGTGGACCCACCGCAACCTGGCCTGGCAGCGATTCCTGGGGGACCCCGGCCGGGTGGCCATGGGGCCGGACGAGGAGGAGCGCACCGCCCTGCACACCGTTGCCAGCCTCCGGGCCGCCAGCGCCCGCTACCCCGACGACCCCGGACTTCGCCGTCTGGTGCGGGAGCTCCGCGCCGGCAGCGACCGGTTCGAGGGGATGTGGCAGGAGGGCCGGGCGGGCGGCTGGCGCAGTCACACCAAGACGGTCATGCATCCCGAGCTCGGCCCGCTGAGGCTCGACTGCGACACCCTGCTGGTGCCCGACGACGACCAGTCGGTCATCGTCTACTCCGCCCCGCTGGACAGCCCGGAGGCCTCGGCCCTGGCGCTGCTGCGGGTCACCGGCTCGCAGCAGATGACCGGCTCCCGGACCTGAGCGACCCGGTTGTCGCAGCGAGACGGCGTCACGTCTGACGCCCTCTCGCCGCACACAGGTCGAGGTCGGGTCAGCGGTATTGCGTGAACGTCGCCGTCGCGGGGTCGGCGCCGGTCCGGTTGCCGCTCTCGAGTCCGTCGAGGGTCGCCAGCTCGTCGGGGGACAGCTCGAAGTCGAACAGGTCGATGTTGGCAGTGATTCGCTCGGGGGTGACCGACTTGGGGATGATGATCCGGCCCTGCTGGAGGTGCCACCGCAGCACGATCTGGCCGGGGGTCTTGCCGTGCACCTCGGCGGCGTCGAGTACGGCCTGCTGGTCGAGATCGACGCCCTGCCCGAGCGGTGAGTAGGCCTCCACCGCGATCCCGGCGGCCCGCGTCGCGTCCTGCGTCGTGACCTGCTGGAAGGTCGGGTGGATCTCGATCTGGTTCACCACCGGCGTGACCTCGCTCTGGGCCAGCAGCGTGTCGAGGTGCTCCGGGAGGAAGTTGGAGATGCCGATCGCGCGGACCGCACCCTCCGCATACAGCTTCTCGAACGCCTGCCACGTCTCCAGGTAGAGGCCGGCGCTGGGCAGCGGCCAGTGGATGAGGTAGAGGTCCACCACGTCGAGTCCGAGGGCGCGGCGGCTGTCGTCGAACGCCCGCAAGGCCTTGTCGTGTCCCTGGTCGCCGTTGCGCAGCTTGGTGGTGACGAACAGTTCCTCTCGCGGGATGCCGCTCGCCTTGATCGCCGCGCCGACGCCCTCCTCGTTGTAGTAGGCCGCGGCGGTGTCGATGTGCCGGTAGCCGTTCTCGAGGGCGAGTTCGACCGCTCGCTGGGTGCCGTCCTCCGGCACCTGGAAGACGCCGTAGCCGACCTGCGGGATCTCGACGCCGTTGTTGAGCGTGACCGTGGGGACGTTGCTGGCAGTCACGGTGACAGGCCTTTCGTCGGAGGGTGGGTGGCGCCGGCCCCGCGGGGTGGCGCCCTGTCCATGCCCAACCTACGCGCCGACCGGTGCCCGGTCGGTAGCCGGCTGCACCTCGGGCGCGGGGGAGGTCCGGCGCACGAAGGCGGCGGCGACGAGGGCGGTGATCCCGGCGGCGACGGCGCCGGCGAGGAACACGTGGTTCATCGCCGTCGCGGTGGCGGCCGCCGCGGCATCGCTCACCGTGCGGCGCAACGGCTCCGGGACCGCGGTGGCCACGGTCCGCCCCAGGCCGGAGCCGACCGCGTCACTGAGGCGTCGGGATGCGTCGTCCGGCAGCGCCGATCCGGAGAGTTGGCGCGACATCTCGCTCGTCGCCTGGTGGGTGAAGACGACGCCGAGCAGCGCCACCCCGGCCGCGGTGCCGACCTGCCGCATGGTGTTGACCACGCCCGTCGCCATCCCGGCCCGCGAGGGTTCCACCGCGTCCAGGGCCGCCTGCGACAGGGCTGCGCTGCCGGTGCCCATGCCCAGCCCACCGACCACGAAGCCCGGCGCGAGCGTGGTCCAGCTGGAGCTCGCGTCCAGCCCGGTGAGCAGCAGCATGCCCGCCGCGACCAGCGCGAGGCTGCCGCCGATGGTCCAGGCCGGTGACACCCGGTCGACCAGCCGCGCGGCCACCGGTGCCGCGACGAACGACGCGACGGTGAGCGGCAGCACCCGCACCCCGGTCTCGAACGGCGAGTAGCCCATGGTGTTGATCATGTAGAGACCGAGGTATGACGTGGCCGCCACCAGCGAGCCGGCGATCACCAGCGCGGACAGGCTGACCGCGGAGAAGCTGCTGCGGGCGAACAGGCCGAGGTCGAGCATCGGCTCGGCTGCCGTGGCCTCGCGCACCACGAACGCGATGAGCAGCACCCCGGAGGCCACGAAGAGGCTCACGATGAGCGCCGACCCCCAGCCCTCGGCGGTGCCGCGGATCAGGGCGAACAGCAACGCGAGCAGCGACCCGGTGAGGGCGATCGTGCCGGGCCAGTCGGCGCGGCGCGGGTGGTCGGCGCGCGACTCCCCGAGGTAGCGGGCGCCGAGGGCCAGGGCGGCGGCACCGATCGGCACGTTGATGAGGAAGATCCAGCGCCATCCGGGCCCGTCGACGAGCGCGCCGCCGAGCAGCGGGCCGACGGCGGTCGCCGCCGCGAGGGTGGCGCCGAAGGTGCCGATGGCGCCGGCCCGGGTCTTGGCCTCGGGGAAGGCGGCGCCGATCAGTGGGATCGCGGTGCCGAACAGCATCGCCCCGCCGACGCCCTGGATGACGCGCACCAGGTCGAGCATCAGGCTCGAGGCGGCGACGGCACACAGCAGCGAGCCGGCGGTGAACAGCGCCATGCCGGTCAGGAAGACGCGTCGGCGGCCGAGGCGGTCGCCGATCGTCGCGGCGGTCAGGAGGAGGCCGGCGAGGGGGAGCGTGTAGGCGTCGACGACCCACTGCAGGTCGGCGAGGCTGGCGTCGAAGCTCGCCTGGATCGGGCCGAGCGCGACGGACACGATGGTCACGTCGAGCAGCAGCATGAAGACGGCGGCGCAGACCAGCGTGAGGGTCCAGCCGGGGCGGGCACGGGTCACCGCGCCGGTGTCAGGGATGGCGGAGGAGGCAGTCATGGCAGGTCCCGAGGTCGAGAGGTGGGTCAGGGTGCAGAGCGGTGCGGTATTTTTGTGGCTACACGTGTAGTGCGATTGCTAGTGAACACCTGTAGCGCTACGAGTGTCAACCAATTTGAGGAGGAGCATGGCCGCCGACACCACGGCCCGGCGGCGCCGGGCCGCCAAGCGCGGCGAGGGCGATCGGCTCCGCCGCGAGATCCTGCAGACCACGACCCGGCTGATCGAGGAGACCGGGGACGCCTCCGCGCTGTCCCTGCGCCAGGTGGCCCGCGAGGTGGGAGTGGCCGCGACCTCGATCTACCTGCACTTCGAGTCCCTCGACGAGCTGGTGCGCACCGTGAAGGAACACGGGTTCGCGCTGCTGGTGGAGGAGCTGGAGGCCGCCGCGTCCGGGGCGGACGACGACGAGTACGCCCGCGTGCGCTCGTACGCGCACGCCTACGTGGACTTCGGGATGACGCACCCGGGGCTCTACCACGTCTGGTTCAGCGGGGAGATGCTGCCGCCACCCCCGGGCTCCACCGAGGGCTACATCGGCGAGCAGGCCTTCGGGCTGGTGCGTGACCACATGGCCGCCATCGTGGGCGACGACGACGCCCACCTGCTGGCGGTCCACTTCTGGTGCGCGCTGCACGGCCTGGTGCTGTTGCGCACCCGGCGCCAGCTCTTTCCCTGGCCCGACCTCGACGTGCAGATCGACGACCTCGTCACCCGGCTGCTGCCCGACCGCTGAACCCGGCCGGAAACCGGGCGACTCTCCCGTACGCCACTGTTAGGCTGCGCGGCGATGATCACCACTTCCTGAGGGCGTGTTCCTGTGCCTCGACCGCGCCGGCTCCGGCTGGCGTCCTCGTGCTGCCACCGGGCAGGCAGGAGCACGTCACATCACCCGCGACCGACCGCTCGGTCCGTCGCGCCGTCCCACTGATGTGACCCTCGGGAGACCTCTGTGTTGAACCCCCTGTCCGGACGGCCGCTGCACAGCGCCGATCCGATCCGGACCTACTACGTCCTCAACGTCGTCATGACGTTGTGCTTCACCCTCTTCTCGACCCTCAGCCTCGTCTACATGGC
>CAYRLV010000116.1:0-10339 GCA_964425155.1 uncultured Ornithinicoccus sp.
GAAGGACCGCGACATCGCGATGGTGTTCCAGAACTACGCGCTCTACCCGCACATGAGCGTCGCCGACAACATGGGCTTCGCGCTCAAGATCGCCGGCATCAACAAGTCCGAGATCCGCCAGCGGGTCGAGGAGGCGGCCAAGATCCTCGACCTGAGCGAGTACCTCGACCGCAAGCCGAAGGCGCTTTCGGGCGGGCAGCGCCAGCGCGTGGCGATGGGCCGCGCGATCGTGCGCCAGCCGCAGGTGTTCCTCATGGACGAGCCGCTGTCCAACCTCGACGCCAAGCTGCGCGTCCAGACCCGCACCCAGATCGCTTCACTGCAAAGGCGACTCGGCGTCACCACCGTCTACGTCACGCACGACCAGGTCGAGGCGATGACGATGGGCGACCGGGTCGCGGTGCTCAAGGACGGCATCCTGCAGCAGTGCGCCACCCCGCGGGAGATGTACGACCGGCCCAACAACGTCTTCGTCGCCGGCTTCATCGGCTCCCCCGCGATGAACCTGCTCGAGGCGCCGGTGGTCGACGGCGGCGTGAAGTTCGGCAACACCGAGGTGCCGATCGCCCGCGAGCACCTCTCTGGTGCGGGCAAACACGCCATCCTCGGCGTCCGCCCGGAGGACCTCACCCCGAGTGACGCGGGAGCCGGACTGCCGGTGACCGTCGACGTCGTCGAGGAGCTCGGCGCCGACGCCTACATCTACGGCAGCACCGAGGACGAGAGCGGGGAGGCCAAGCAGATCATCGCCCGCGTCGACGGCCGCACCCCGCCCGAGAAGGGCGCGCAGATCCGGCTCACGCCGAAGCCGGAGCACCTGCACCTGTTCAACGCCGAGTCGGGAGAGCGCATCTCCGCCTGACCGCCCCCTCGGCCGTGCTCGCCACGGGCCGCATTGCTCAGCTCAGGCCGCTTTCGCACCCGTCGGAAGCGGCCTGAGCTGAGCACGGGCACCACGAGCCCGTATGAGGTGACTCACCTCGACCCGTCGCGTCGCCTGCGGCGCCCGGTGAGCCGGCGCCACCACGACTCGCGCTCGGCCACCGGTCCCGAGGCAGGGCCGCTGGTCGTCGGCTCGGGGGCCGGAGGTTGCGGGGATGCCGCCTCGGCGGGCGGCAGATCCGGGAGGGCGGCCGGCCGGGCCGGGTCGACGCCGCCCGGGCCGGTGCCTGCGGTCGGGGCGGGGCCGGCCGCGGGCGGTTCGGCGGGGTCCCGCCCGGCGACGTCCCGGGCGGTGGCCGCCACCTCGTCGGCGAGCAGCCGGCGGCGCACCGCCTCGAGCAGCTCGTCCACCGACTGTTGGTCGTAGCCGCTGCGCATCCCGGAGGGCGGGAAGATGTGGTCGTCCACCTGCTGGGCGGTCAGCTCGCGCCGGTCCGCCGACCGGTCCAGCTGGTCGGCCGCCTCGGCGAGGAAGTCGTCGACCGCATCCTGGTCGTACCCGCGGCGACGGGTCGGCAGGGCCACCCGCCGCAACTCCTCCGCCGTGACTCCGGCGTCCTGCGGATTCGTCATGTCCTGCCTCCCAGCCCCGAGGATCGTGCTGGCCACCCACAATCGTGCCACGATGGGGGCCGTGGCCCTGCAGATCACCGCAGCACGTCCCGACCCGGCCCTGCTCGACCTGCCGTGGTCGCTGCCGCTCGACCAGTGGCCGGAGGACCGACTGGCGGCGCTGCCCCGCGGCATCTCCCGCCACGTCGTGCGGTTCGTGCAGCTGTCCGGGCGGGTCATCGCGGTCAAGGAGATCAAGGCCGACCTGGCCCGGCGGGAGTACGGCCTGCTGCGCGCCCTGCGCCGGCTGGACCAGCCGTGCGTGCGGCCGATCGGCGTGGTGAGCGACCGGGAGGCCGAGGACGGCACGCCGCTCGACGCCTGCCTGCTCACCCGGCACCTGAAGTTCTCGCTGCCCTACCGCGCGCTGTTCAGCCAGACCCTGCGTCCGGACACCGCCGGTCGGCTGGTCGACGCCCTGGCGGCGTTGCTCGTCCGGCTGCACCTCACCGGCTTCTGGTGGGGCGACGTCTCGCTGTCCAACACCCTGTTCCGGCGCGACGCGGGCGCCTTCGCGGCCTACCTGGTCGACGCCGAGACCGGCGAGCTGCACGACAGCCTCTCGGACGGGCAGCGCGACCACGACCTGGAGATCGCCCGCGTCAACATCGCCGGGGAGCTGATGGACCTCGCGGCGGGCGGCCTCCTCGAGGAGGCCATGGACCCCATTGACACCTCCGAGCGGATCGTGTCGCGCTACACGTCGCTGTGGCGGGAGCTCACCGAGCTCGAGCGGTTCGAGCTCGGCGACCGGTGGCGTGTGGACGAGCGCATCCACCGGCTCAACGAGCTGGGTTTCGACGTCGACGAGCTGGCCATGTCCACCGACATCGACGGCACCCACATCCAGATCCAGCCCAAGGTCGTCGACGCCGGGCACCACTGCCGCCGCCTGCTGCGGCTCACCGGTCTCGACGTCGAGGAGAACCAGGCCCGGCGGCTGCTCAACGACCTCGACTCCTACCGGGCGGCGACGGACCGCCAGGGGGACGACGAGGAGCTCGTCGCCCACGACTGGCTGACCCGGATCTACGAGCCGGTGACCCGCACCGTGCCTGCGGAGCTGACCGGCAAGCTGGAGCCGGCCGAGGTGTTCCACGAGGTCCTGGAGCACCGGTGGTTCATGTCCGAGCGCGCCGGCCACGACATCCCGATCATGGACGCTCTCGCCGACTACCTCGCGAAGGTGCTGCCCGCCAAGCCCGACGAGGACGCGGTCGTCGGCGTCGACACCGAGGCGATGCCGGTCCGCGCCCGTCCCCTCCGCGACTGAACCACGGAGGAGCTCGCAGAACGGGTCAGGCGCGGGCTCGGACCCGGGCCACCTCATACAGGGCGACACCGGCGGCGACACCCGCGTTGAGCGACTCGACCGCCGAGGACATCGGGACCGACACCACCTGGTCACAGGTCTCACGGACCAGACGGGACAACCCCTTGCCCTCGGATCCCACCACGAGGACGAGGGGTTCGGTCGCGAGCGCGAGATCCGGGAGCTCGACGTCGCCGTCCATGTCGAGGCCCAGCACGAAGAATCCGGCCTTGCGGTAGTCCGCCAGCGCCCGGGTCAGGTTGCCCGCCAGCGCGACCGGCACGCGGGCAGCGGCGCCGGCCGAGGTCTTCCAGGCAGCGGCCGTCATGCCGACCGAGCGACGCTCGGGCACCAGCACCCCGTGACCGCCGAACGCCGCCACGGACCGGATGATCGCCCCGAGGTTGCGGGGGTCGGTGACCCCGTCGAGAGCCACCAGCAGGGGCTGCCCCGGGGCCTCCGGGTTCACCAGGTCACGCGGATCGGCGTAGGAGTACGGCGGCACCTGCAGGGCGAGCCCCTGGTGCACCGAGCCGTCGGTGAGCCGGTCGAGCTCGCCGCGCGGGGTCTCCAGCACTGCGATGCCGCGCGCCGTCGCGAGCTTCACCGCCTCGCGCACCCGGTCGTCCGACTCCACCCGGCCGGACACGTAGAGCGTCGTCGCAGGAATCTCCGCGCGCAGAGCCTCGAGCACGGAGTTGCGACCGGCCACGACCTCACTGCCGTGTCGCGACCGCCGGGCGCCACCACGTCGCGCCGAGCCCTGCTGTGCCCCCGTGGCGCGCTTCGACGCGCGGACGGCGGCCTGGTGGGCCTTGTGCTTGGGACGGTCGACCGCCTTCGGGGTGGGGCCCTTGCCCTTCAGCCCCTTCCGCCGGGCGCCGCCGCTGCCGACGGTCGCGCCCTTCTTGGACGAGCTCTTGCGCACCGCGCCGCGGCGCGAGGAGTTACCCGGCATCGTGTCCCTCTCAGGAGTCGGCCCGGCGAGGCAGCGACCAGCGAGCCCCGGAGGCGGTGTCCTCGACCGCGACACCCGCCGCGACCAACTGGTCACGGATCGCGTCCGCGGTCTCGAAATCCCGCGCGGCACGGGCGGATTCACGTTCGTCGAGCATCTTCGACACGAGGACGCCGAGAGCACCGGACGCGTCGTCGCCGGACTGGTTGCTGGCTCCTCCCCGCCACCTCGGGTCGAGCGGGTTGACGCCGAGCACGTCGGTCATCGCCACCACGGACGCGGCCAACCGCTCCGCCTGCTCGCTGTCGCCCTCGTCGAGCGCCGTGTTGCCGGCCCGGACCGCCTCGTGGACGACGGCCAGCGCCCCCGACACGTTCAGGTCGTCGTCCATGGCCTCGGCGAACTCCTCCGGCACGTCCACCGCGGGCGTCTGGCCCGGTTGGTCGCCGAGGGCGCGGCGGAGGAATCCCTCGATCCGCTCGACCGCCGCATCCGCCTCGGTCAGCGAGCCCTCGTGGTACTCGATCGTCGAGCGGTAGTTGACCGCGCTGAGGTAGTAGCGCAACGCGATCGGGCGCACCCGTCCCGCGATCTCGGTGACCAGCAGTGAGTTGCCGAGCGACTTGCTCATCTTCTCGCCGCTCACCGTGACCCACGCGTTGTGCAGCCAATAGCGCGCGAACCCCAGCCCGGCGGCACGGGACTGGGCCTGCTCGTTCTCGTGGTGCGGGAACCGCAGGTCCACCCCACCGCCGTGGATGTCGAAGGTGTCACCGAGGTACTTGCGGGCCATCGCGGAGCACTCCAGGTGCCATCCCGGACGGCCGTGCCCGTATGGCGTGGGCCAGCTCGCCGACTCCGGCTCGCCGGTCTTGTGCCCCTTCCAGAGCGCGAAGTCGCGCGGGTCCCGCTTGCCCCGCGGGTCGGCGTCCTGGGCCGGTTCCATGTCGTCGAGCTTCTGGTGAGTGAGCTCGCCATACGCGGTGTAGCTCTTGACGTCGAAGTAGACGTCGCCGCTGCCGTCCTCGGCGACGTAGGCGTGTCCCTTGTCGATGAGCATCCGGATCAGCTCGACCATCTCGGGGATGTGCCCGGTGGCGCGCGGCTCGTAGGTCGCCGGGAGCACCCCGAGCAACTCGAGCGCCTCGGTGGTCTCCCGCTCGAACTGGTAGCTCCAGGCCCACCACTCGCGCCCGGCCTCCGCGCTCTTGGCGAGGATCTTGTCGTCGATGTCGGTGACGTTGCGCACCAGGGTCACCTCGTAGCCGTGCCCCGTGGTCAACCACCGGCGCAGCACGTCGAAGGCGACGGCGAAGCGGATGTGGCCGATGTGGGGGGCGCCCTGCGTGGTGAGCCCACAGATGTAGAGCCCCACGCGGCCGTCGTGGAGGGGCTCGAATTCGCGTAACTCGCGCGCAGCGGTGTCATACAGACGTAGGCTCACCTCGCCAAGGTTACAAGCCGGTAGGGGTGCGGCGCGCACCAGCGGAGGCGCACGCCATACCTCCCACCGGTGAAGATTCGGTCACGGTGCGCGCGCGTTTCTTTGACCCGCCAATGTCGGCTGTGGTTGGTTGGAGCAAAGTCCGCACCCGAGGAAGGGACGAACGTCGGGCTGACACGAAACGGGACGAGACGCGCAGAAGGTGATTGGTCGTGCCTGCCATTGAGGCGGAACACCTCTACAAGGTGTTCGGACGAAGGGCGAAGGACGGCGCGGCGCGTCTTCGCGACGGGGCCACCCGGGAGGAGCTGGCGAAGGAAGGCCTGACCGCCGCGGTCATCGATGCCTCGTTCGAGGTCAAGGAAGGCGAGATCTTCGTCGTCATGGGCCTGTCCGGGTCCGGCAAGTCCACCTTGATCCGGATGGTCAACGGGCTGTACGAGCCCACGGCGGGCACCGTCAAGATCTACGACGAGAACGTCACGGACGCGTCGGCCGGCACGCTGCGCCGGATCCGGCGCGAGCGGGTGAGCATGGTCTTCCAGCACTTCGCGCTGTTCCCGCACCGCAGCGTGGCCGAGAACGCCGCCTACGGCCTGGAGACCCAGGGCGTGGGCAAGGAGGAGCGCCGCAAGCGGGCGATCGAGTCGCTGGAGCTGTGCGGGCTGAAGGGGTGGGAGGACCACCTGCCCGGCCAGTTGTCCGGTGGTATGCAGCAGCGCGTCGGCCTGGCGCGGGCGTTGGCCGCGGACACCGACATCCTGCTGATGGACGAGGCGTTCAGCGCGCTCGACCCGCTGATCCGTCGTGGCATGCAGGACCAGCTGATCGAGCTGCAGCACAGTCTGCAGAAGACGATCCTGTTCATCACGCACGACCTGAACGAGGCGATGCGGCTCGGCGACCGGATCGCGATGATGCGTGACGGGCGGATCGAGCAGATCGGCACCGCGGAGGACATCCTCACCGATCCGGCCAACGACTACGTCGCGCAGTTCATCCAGGACGTCGACCGCAGCCGGGTGCTGACGGCGGCGTCGGTGATGGAGCAGCCGGTGGCGTTGCTGGGGTCCGAGCAGGGCCCGCGGGTGGCGCACCGGCTGATGCGGGAGAACCAGCTCACCAGCCTGTTCGTCGTGGACCGGGACAAGAAGCTCCAGGGCGTGCTGCAGAGCAAGGTGGTGGCCGACTCGCTCGAGGCGGGCCGTGACTCGATCGCCGAGGTGCTGGACCGCGAGGTCGCCACC
The DNA here is from genome assembly GCA_964425155.1 of uncultured Ornithinicoccus sp. Lineage (GTDB taxonomy): Bacteria > Actinomycetota > Actinomycetes > Actinomycetales > Dermatophilaceae > Segeticoccus. The sequence continues at coordinate 6,516 of CAYRLV010000116.1, forward strand.
GTGGCCGAGGACACCGTGCTGGCGGACATGTTCACCGAGTCGGCCGACTCGGACGTCCCGCTCGCCGTGCTCGACGGCGACGGCCGGCTGGTCGGCATCGTCCCGCGGGTCACGCTGCTGTCCGCGCTGGGTCACGTCGTCGAGGCTCCCGAGATCGACGTGCAGGCCGATGATCCCGACCAGGCAGCCGGTGCGGGCGCCGATCTGTCCGGCGAGACGGGGGTGTCGGCATGATCATTCCCGCCGACGTCAACGTGCCCCGGGTGCACATCGGTGATTGGTTCAGCGACGCGGTCGACTGGGTCACCGGCAACCTCGGTCCGCTGCTGGACGCGATCAGCTGGATCGGCGACACCTTCGACGGCGGCCTGCAGGACCTCCTGCTGTGGGTGCCGCCGCTGATCCTGGCGGTCATCCTGGCCCTCATCGCCTGGGCGGCCGGCACCTGGAAGCTGGGCATCGGATCCCTCATCGGCCTGCTCATCATCCAGTCCATGAACATGTGGGACTCGGCGATGGAGTCGCTCGCCCTGGTCATCGTCTCGACCGTCATCGCGCTGCTGATCGGCGTGCCGACCGGCATCTGGGCCGCACGCAATGCCACCGTGGCCCGCGTCGTGCGACCGGTGCTCGATTTCATGCAGACCCTGCCGGTCTTCGTCTACCTCGTCCCGACCGTGGTCATCTGGGGCATCGGAGTCGTGCCCGGCATGGTTGCCACCGTGATCTTCGCGATCCCCCCGGGTGTCCGGCTGACCCAGCTCGGCATCCAGCAGGTCGACCGGGAGATGGTCGAGGCCGGCCACGCGTTCGGCGCCCGGCCCCGAGACATCCTGATGCGCATCCAGGTCCCCCTCGCGATGCCCACCATCATGGCCGGCGTCAACCAGGTGATCATGCTGGCGCTCTCCATGGTCGTCGTCGCCGGCATGGTCGGCGCCGAAGGCCTCGGCGCCGACGTCTACGAGGGCCTGACCACCCTCGACGTGCCGCTTGCCTTCGAAGGCGGCCTGGCGGTGGTCATCCTCGCGATGTTCCTCGACCGCGTCACCGCAGGAGTCGGATCCCGGTCCTCGGTCGCGCGAGCCCAACGGAAGACCAGCCGCTGACCACCAGTCCACCGGGCCAGCACGCCGAGCCCGCGACCACCCTGACCACGACCCGCAGAAAGGGAAAGCAGATGCGGAGCACACGAACAAGCCGGGCGATCGCCACGGCCGCCGCGGCCATCGTCGCCACCACCCTCATGGCCAGTTGCGGGGAGAGTGAGACCGCCGGAGGTGGAGGCGGAGGCGGTGGCGGCGACAACGGCGCCGCCACCGGGGGCGGTGGCGGCGACGAGGGCGGCGGCTCGTCGGACAAGACGATCAGCATCCCGATCGCCTCCGGCTGGGACGAGGACACCGCGGTCACCTACCTGTGGAAGTACGTCCTGGAGAAGAAGGGCTACACGGTCAAGACCTCCACCCTGGACATCGGTGTCATCTTCAACGGCATCTCGGCCGGTCCGGGTGCCAACGCGGACCTGTTCTTCGACACCTGGCTGCCGAAGACGCACGCGCCGTACTGGAAGAAGATCAAGAACAAGGTCGAGGACCTCGACGTGTGGTACGACCAGGCCACGCTCAACATCGCCGTCCCGACCTACATGAAGGACATCAACTCGATCGCCGACCTCAAGGGCAAGGCGGACGAGTTCGACGGCACGATCACCGGCATCGACCCGGGCGCCGGCCTGACTCGCGTCACCAAGGAGGACGCGATGCCGCAGTACGGTCTCGACGACTTCACCCTGAAGACGTCGTCCACCGCGGCGATGCTCGCGGCACTCAAGAAGGCGACCGACGCCAAGGAGCCCATCGTGGTCACCCTGTGGCACCCGCACTGGGCCTACAGCGCGTTCCCGATCAAGGACCTCAAGGACCCGAAGGGCGCCATGGGCGGAGCCGAGAAGATCCACATCATCGCGCGTGAGGGCTTCAGCAAGGACTTCCCGCAGGTCGCCAACGCGATGAAGTCCTTCAAGATGGACGACAAGACCCTGGCCAGCCTGGAGCTGCAGGTCGTCCAGAAGCACAAGGACGACCCCGCGGCCGGCGTCGAGGCGTGGGCCAAGGAGAACCCCGACTTCATCAACAAGCTCCCCGCCAGCGTCAAGTAGCACCTGCGCTGCCGACACGAGGGCCCCGCGGGCCGGATCACCTCCGGTCCGCGGGGCCCTTCGCGTGCACCCGGTCAGCCCTCCGGCGCCGTCCACTCGTCCGCGTGCTCGGCCTCCGCGCCGATCGTCGTCGAGTCGCCGTGCCCGGTGCGCACGACCGTCTCGGGCGGCAGGGTCAGCAGCTTGGCCTTGATCGACGCCACGATGGTCGGGAAGTCGCTGAACGACCGCCCGGTCGCGCCCGGACCACCCTGGAACAGGGTGTCCCCGGTGAACACGGTGCCCAGCTCGGGTGCGTGGAAGCAGCAGGCGCCCGGCGCGTGGCCCGGCGTGTGCAGCACCTCCAGCCGCGTCCCGGCCACCTCGATCACGTCACCGTCGGCGAGCTCCCGGTCGGGCGAGACGGAGTAGACCCGGTCCCAGAGCACCCGGTCGTCCGGGTGCAGGTATGAGGGCGCTCGCGTCGCGTCGAAGACGTCACCCACGGCGTTGATGTGGTCGTCGTGCGCGTGCGTCAGCAGGACGGCCTTGAGCGTGCGGTCGCCGACGGCCTGCAGGATCGCGGCCGCGTCGTGCGCCGCGTCGATCACCACGCACTCCCGGTCGTCGCCGACGATCCAGACGTTGTTGTCGACGTCCCAGGTGCCGCCGTCGAGGCTGAACGTCCCCGACGTGACGACGTGGTCGATGCGCGGGGTCACAGCTCCACCGCCGAACGCAGCACCTCGCCGCGGTGCATCTTGTCGAAGGCCGACTCGATGTCGTCCAGGCCGATCGTCTCCGAGACGAAGGCGTCCAGGTCGAAGCGGCCTTGCCGGTAGAGGTCGACCAGCATCGGGAAGTCCCGCGAGGGCAGGCAGTCGCCGTACCAGCTGGACTTGAGCGCGCCACCGCGGCCGAAGATCTCGATCATCGGCAGCTCGACCTTGAGGTCGGGGGTGGGGACGCCGACGAGGACGACGGTGCCGGCGAGGTCCCGGGCGTAGAAGGCCTGCTCATAGGTCTCCGGCCGGCCGACCGCCTCGACCACGACGTCCGCGCCGTTGCCCCCGGTGAGCCCGCGGATCGCCTCGACCGGGTCGTTCTCCTTCGAGTTGACCGTGTGCGTCGCGCCGAACTCCTTGGCCTGCTCGAGCTTCCGGTCGTCGATGTCGACCGCGACGATCGTCGTCGCACCGGCGACCTTGGCCCCGGCGATCGCAGCGTTGCCGACGCCGCCGCAGCCGATGACGGCGATCGAGTCGCCCCGGCCGACCCCGCCGGTGTTGACCGCGGCGCCGAAGCCGGCCATGACACCACACCCGAGCAGCCCGGCCGCCTTCGCGGAGGCTTCGGGGTCGACCTTGGTGCACTGCCCGGCCGCCACCAGCGTCTTCTCGATGAAGGCGCCGATGCCGAGGGCGGGTGACAACTCGGTCCCGTCGGTGAGAGTCATCTTCTGCGTGGCGTTGTGGGTGTTGAAGCAGTACCACGGCTTGCCCTTGGCGCACGCGCGGCACTGCCCGCACACGGCCCGCCAGTTGAGGATGACGAAGTCTCCGGGGGCGACGTCGGTCACGCCCTCGCCCACCGCCTCGACCCGGCCCGCGGCCTCGTGGCCGAGCAGGAACGGGAACTCGTCGTTGATGCCGCCCTCGCGGTAGTGCAGGTCGGTGTGGCAGAC
>CAYRLV010000117.1:0-10324 GCA_964425155.1 uncultured Ornithinicoccus sp.
CTCGTCGAGCAGCAGCGGGATGAGGCCACGGCCCGGCTGCGCCATGGTCACGTAGCCGCCGTCGGCGTTCCTGGTCCAGCTGATGTCGTGCAACCGCAGCGTGGCGCGCACCTCCTGCAGCTGCTCGGCGCTGAGCTGGTAACCGCACATCGGGTAGGGCTCGGCGCCGTCCGAGGTGGTCGGGAGCATGGTGTCCTGGCCAGCGAAGTAGACGACACCCGACCGGGCGGCGCCGGCCTGCGTGTCGCGTTCCTCCGCCGCGGCCGACTGCCGGGCCAGTTGGGCACGGTGCTCCAGGACCATCGACATCGTGCCCACCGAGCTGGCGTACTGGTCCTGGACCCGACGACGGTTGAGCAGGGTCGCGTCCTGCTCCTCCTCCGGGGTCACGGCGCGGGTGGCCGTCTCGGTCAGCTGGCCGGTGATGTGCCGCAGCCCGGTGTAGTTGCGCAGGATCCGGGCCTGGTGGTCGCCGGCGACCTGCTGGAACGGCTTGCCGTCCTTGACCAGCAGGCCGTAGATGCCGGTGGTGTGCCCACCTGCCTCGATCTGCGCGCTCGTGTAGTGGTTGACCATGCGCTTGGACAGCCGGTGGATAGCCGGGTCGACGTTGCGGTTCCGCGGCCACAACACCAGCGCCTGGGTGTCGTAGAACTCCCGCGGCCCGAATTCGTGCAGGTCATTCAGCACCTCGGGTTTCCAGTCCCTCATGACCTTGGCCAAGGTCCTTGCTTCGGGGGTTTTCAGGTCCAGGAAATCGCGGTTGATGTCGGTCCCCTCGGCATTTCCTCGAGTATTGGCCTTCCAGCCGTCCGGGTTGATGTTGAGGAACAGCACGGTCGTGCGGGTGAGCAGGCGCTTCCACGCCGGGTCCTGCGTCGTCGCCATGTCGCGAGCCAACTGCAGGCAGGCCTCTCGGCCGGAGGGTTCGTTGCCGTGGATCGAGCAGTTGAACAGGACGACCGAGCCCTTCGCGGCGACGTTCTTCGGCTGCGGCGCGGGATAGCCGACGGAGATCAGCTGCAACGGCTCCCCCGTGCCGGAGCGACCGACCCGCTGCACCGAAACCCGGTCACTGCTGGCATCCAGCTGCCGCCGAAACTGTTGTGCCTGCTTGAGAGTGGTCCACGTCGCACCGTTGCTCTCCTCGAAGGGGGTGCGGAGGTCACCCGGCGACGGCGCAGCCAGCAACGCACGCTGCAACGCCCTGCCGTCCGGCGGTCCCTGGTCGGCGAGCGCACGGTCGGAGACGGTCGGCGCGGGCACCGCCGAAGACGGACCTGACACGAGAGCGGCTCCCGCCAGTGCGGTGGCACAGATCAACGCGGTGGTTCTGGTTCGAGACATCGCACAACTCCTGTGGACGCGTTCGCCGCACCCCCGCCCCGACGCGATGATCCGCACCGCGCTGTGCGAAACGAAACGTGAAAGGACAACTCAAGAGGGGGGCATTCGCAAAGTCAAGAGACCTGGAGAAGAAATGGGAGAACGCACAAAGAACGTGCCCCGAAAGGGACCGGGCGGAATTCTATTCGAGGTCATCTTTGCGGTGGACCATGACGCGGTAAAGATCTCCTCATGGTCCTGCGGTTTCCACGCGCGGCGGCCGACTGGCACGCACCGTCCGGTCGTGCCAGCGCGATGCCCGCGTGCTGCCAGTGACCCGAGGCACGCTCGATCGAGAACCGGCGGCACACCACAGACCACGAAGGAGCACACCATGACCTACGCGTTCGAGGCCGAGGGCCTCACCAAACGCTTCGGTACCACCCAGGCCCTGGCCGGTATCGACCTGGCTGCCGAGCAGGGCACCATCCTCGGCGTCCTGGGCCCGAACGGTGCCGGCAAGACCACCGCCGTCCGCATCCTCGCCACCCTGCTGCGCGCCGACGCCGGCCGGGCCCAGGTCAACGGGTACGACGTGGTGCGGGAGGCACCGATGGTGCGGCGGAGCATCGGCCTCACCGGGCAGTACGCCTCGGTCGACGAGGACCTCACCGGCACGCAGAACCTGGTGCTCATCGGCCAGCTGCTCAACCTCAGCACCGACCGTGCGAAGGCTCGGGCCGCCGAGCTGCTCGCGTGGTTCGACCTGACCGAGGCCGCGGGGCGCATGGCCAAGACCTACTCCGGCGGTATGCGTCGACGGCTCGATCTGGCCGCCAGCCTGGTCGGTCGCCCGTCCGTCGTGTTCCTCGACGAGCCGACGACGGGACTCGACCCGGCCAAACGCGAGGACATGTGGGGCGTCGTCCGGCACCTCGTCGACGACGGTTCGACGGTGCTGCTCACCACCCAGTACCTCGACGAGGCGGACGCTCTGGCCGACCAGATCAGCGTGGTCGACCAGGGCCGGGTCATCGCCCACGACAGCCCCGATGGACTCAAGCGGATCATCGGCGGCCAGCGCATCCGGGTGCGCCCCACCGACCTGGGCCGGTTGGACGAGGTCCGAGCCGTCCTGGGCCGGATCGCCGACGCCGAGCCGGAGGAGTCGGCTCGACACCAGCTGACCGTCCCGGTCGATGACGAGGCCGCACTGGCCGCGACCGTCGCCGAGCTCACGCGGGCGGGCATCTCCGTCACCGAGCTGTCCCTCCACCTGCCCAGCCTGGACGAGGTCTTCCTGACCCTCACCGGGCGTCCCACCGAGACCACCGAGGAGGCGGCATGACACCCGCGCCGAGCAGCACGACCCCACGGAGCACCAGCAGACCCACCGACACCCACCGCACGGTCGGGCGAGTCGGGGAACTGACCGAGCAGGGATCCGGACTGCGGCACGCCGTGGCCCTCGCCCGTCGCAGCCTGATCAAGACCTGGCGGACTCCGGAGGCGCTCGTCGACGTCACGCTGCAACCGGTGATCTTCATCCTGATGTTCACCTACATCTTCGGAGGCGCCATCGGCGGAGCCATGGGCGGCGGAGCCGGTGGCTCGCACGAGGCGTACCTCCAGTTCCTGCTGCCGGGCATCATCGGCCAGATGATCGCCATGTCGGGAATCTCGTTGGGAGTCAACCTCAACACCGACATCGAGAAGGGCGTCTTCGACCGGTTCCGCTCACTGCCGATCTCTCGGTCCGCACCGCTGGTGGGCTCGGTGCTCGCCGACGTCGTGCGTTCGCTGCTTCTGTTCACCGTGTGCCTGGCGACCGGCCTGATCGCCGGGTTCCGGGTGGGCACTGGCCCGGTGTCCGTCCTGGCTGCCCTCGGCATCTCGGTCGCGTTCGCCCTGTGTTTCTGCTGGATCTCGGTGTGGGTGGGCATGATCGCGCGGACGTCGGGGGCCGTGCAGGGCATCATGTTCATGCTCGTCCTGCCTTTGTCGTTCGTGAGCAACGCCTTCGTGCCGACGGACACGATGCCCAGCTGGTTGGGCCACATCGCGGACGTCAACCCGCTCTCCCACCTCGTGGGCACCGTGCGCGGCCTGATGGTCGGGGGACCGGTCGCGTCCGACCTGCTGTGGACCCTCGGCTGGATGGGCCTGCTGTTGCTCGTCTTCGTCCCGCTGGCGCTGCGCGCTTACCGGCGCCGCGCCTGATGCGCAGCGGTCAACTCGCCCGGCTCGGGTCGGCCCACGTGGCCGGCGCGAGGCGGGCGAGCGCTGCCTCCCGGTCGAGCCGTCGCCCCTTCACGTATGCCGTGTGGAAGCCGGTGCCGAGCGCGGCACCGAGCTGTTCGCGCACCCGCGCGATGGTCACATCGGTCCGGTCGTCACCGCCCCGCAGCTGCGCCGCCGCACCGAGCATCTCGGCCGCCTCGCCAGGACGGGCCCGGGCGATCAGCAGCTCGACAATGCCCACCCCGACCACCGACACGACGGGCTTGTCCCGGGTGGCCACCGCGATCTCGTAGGCCCGGGCCAGGTCGGACTCCGCGGCGTCCAGCTCTCCGTCCTCGACCTCGACACTGCCGCGGGTCGCCAGGAAGAGCGCCTCGGAGTGACCCCGCAGTGGCGTGCGGGGCCCGACCTCGTCCAGCAGCCGGGCGAACTCGGCGAGCAACGAGTCCCGCGCGACACGGTCACCCGTCGCGCGGGCGATGCCGGCCAGGGTGACGTACAGGAGCAACCGCTCCGCGCTGCCCAGCTCGAGCGCGTTCTCCCGCAAGGCCGTCGCCTCGTCCCGCACGGTGGCGAACTGCCCCAATCGCAACCGCAGTTCGAGGATGCGTAACCGCACCATCCCGACGTCGTCGGTCGACCCGAGCTGTGTCATGTAGTCGAGGGTGCGTTGACAGTCGGCTACGGCACCATCGAGGTCACCGTCCATCTGTCGGATCCGGGCCCGCACGCCCATCGCCTGGGCCAGCCCCCACCGGTCACCGATCGCCGTGAACCCCTCCAACGCGTGGGCGAGGTGCTCCCGCATGGCGTCCAGGTCACCCTCGTTCTCCCCGGCCCCCGCCAGGAACATGTGCGCCGTGGCCCGGATCCACGGATCGTCGCTGGACACGGCATGGTCGAAGTCCGCCCACGCGGCCGCCTCGTCACCGGCGAAGAACGCCAGCACCGGGCGCACGATGACGACCATCGGCCAACGAGCCAGGTCCAGTCCGGCCAATGCGGTCCGAAGCTCGGTCAGACGGCTCATCGCGCCGTCGTCGTGGTCGGGCTCACCGGCCCGCGCGATCGTGCTGATCGCGAGGCCCGCCTCGGCCGAGACCCGCAGTTCGGGGTCGACGACGCCCGGCACGTCCAGGGCATAGGCCAGCCAGGTCGCGGCCTCGCCCTGGCTGCCGGTCAACGTCCAGTACCAGGTGAGGTTGGCGGCCAGCCGCACGGCCTGCTCGGCCTCGCCCATGTCGCCCAGGAAGCGCAGCGCGGCCAGGATGTTGTCCCGGTCCCGCCGCAGCCGATCCAGCCACGGCAGCTGTTCGCTCGTCCGCAGGCGGGGGTCCGCCTCGCGCGCGAGGTCCGCGAAGAAGCGCGCGTGGGCGCGGCGGACCGCCTCGAGCTCACCTCTCCCCACGAGCTGGTCGCTGCCGAACTCGCGGATGGTCTCGAGCATGTGGTAGCGCAGCTCGCCGTCCATGGCGACCTGGAGCAGGGACTTGTCGACCAGGGCACTGAGCAGGTCGGCGATCAGCCCCGGGTCGAGTCCCGCTCCGGCGCAGACGGCTCGAGCACTGGCCACCGAGGCACCGGCCGGGAAGACCGACAGTCGTTCGGCCAGCAGACGCTCCTCGGGTGTCAGCAGGTCCCAGCTCCACTGGACGACGGCTCGCAGGGTCCGGTGCCGCGGCAGTGCGGTGCGCTTGCCGCCGGTGAGGAGCGCGAAGCGGTCGGAGAGCCGGTCGGCGATCTCGCCGACCGGCAGGACCCGCAGCCGGGCCGCTGCCAGCTCGATGGCCAGGGGCAGGCCGTCCAACCGTCGGACGATCTCGAGGCACGCTGCCACGGACCCGTCGTCGACCACGAAGTCGTCGCGCGCTGCGGCCCCTCGCTCGGCGAACAGCTGGACCGAGGGGTAGGAAAGGGCTGTCACCGCATCGACGTCCGAAGTGGGCAGGGCGAGCGACGTGAGTGCACAGAGCGATTCGCCGTCGACACCGAGCGGCTCCCTGCTCGTCGCGAGGACCCGCACGCCCGGACAACTGACCAGGACGCGATCGACAACGCCCGCGGCGCCGTCGACGAGGTGCTCGCAGTTGTCGACGACCAGCAGGCAGGTCGCGTCGGCCAGGGCGTCGAGCAACCGGTCCATCGCGTCGCGGGCCATCCGCTCCCTCTGGCGTTCGAGCAGCGTGTTCTCCCGCAGACCCAGCGCGCCGAGGATCGTCGGAGCGATGTCGACCTCGTCAGTGACCGGTGCGAGGGGCACGAACCACACTCCCCCGTCGAGGCGTTCGACCCAGGTGCGTCCGACTTCCACGGCCAGCCTGGTCTTGCCGGCCCCGCCGGGCCCGACGATCGTGGTCAGACGCCCGGACTCGAGCAGGCCGCTCACCCGTTTGGCGTCGTCGTCCCGGCCGATGAAGCTGGTCAGCGCCGCGTGCAGGTTGGTCCGGCGGCCGGACCGCCGCTCGGCCGACGTCGCAGCTGGGGCGGACTCGCCCCGTACCAACCGCAGGTGCCGCTCCTGCAGCTCCGGCGACGGGTCGGTGCCGAGCTGGTCGGCCAGGGCCCGGCGAAACCGTTCGTATGCCGCGAGGGCCTCCGCCGTCCGTCCGGTGGCCACCAACGCGTCCACGAGCAAGGCGACGAAGCGCTCCCGCAACGGGTTGGTGGCGCTCAGCTCCTCGGCCTCGGCGAGCACCTCGGCCGCGCGGCCGAGCCGGAGGTCCGCGTCGAGGCGATCGGCCAGGACGTCGAGCCGCTGTGCCTCGTAGCGGGCGGTGAGGGACACGGCATACTCCGCGTCTCCGGCGTCCAGCAGTGGGTCACCACGCCACAGCGCGAGGGCCGAGCGCAGGGAGGTGGCAGCCGTGCTGGCATTCCCGGCCTCCAGCGCGGAGCGCCCGTCGTGTGCCAGGCGCGCGAACTGGTGTGCGTCGACGCAGGACTCGTCCAGGCAGAGACGGTACCCACCGGGCGTCTGCTCGACGAGTTCGGCCGAGCCCAGAGCTCGGCGGAGGCGGGACACGAGCGTCTGCAGCGCCCCCGGGACGTCGCTCGGGAGCTGGTCGCCCCACACGGCATCGACCAGCTCGCGCGTGGGCACCGACCGTGCCACGTCCACGGCGAGCCGCAGGAAGAGCGCACGCAACCGTCCACCGGCGACCGGAACGAGCCGCTCGCCGTCTCGGACCTCGACCGGGCCGAGGATCGCCACCTGCACCCCTCCACTCTCGCAGACCCGGAGGTCGCACTGCCGCGTGTGTGCCGGGCCGTGCCCGGTCCCGTCGGTCAGCGGCGCATCGCCTCGGCCAGCTCGGACCGCGAGGAGATGCCGAGCTTGAGGTAGACGTTTCGCAGGTGGTACTCCACCGTCTTGCGGCTGATGAACAGGGCCGCCGCCGCCTCACGACTGGTGCGTCCGGACGCGAGCAGCTTGGCGATCTGGAGCTGTTGGGGTGTCAGCTCGTTGATCCCACCGGTCTCGCGACGGTTCACCCGCTCGCCCGTCGCCGCCAGCTCCGCGGCAGCCTGGTCGGCCCACGGTGTGGCCCCCAACTCCTCGAAGACCTGCAGGGCCTGGCGCAGCGGTTCCCTCGACCGCACCCGATGACGGGACCGGCGCAGCCAGGCGCCGAAGGCCAACGAGGTCCGCGCCGTCTCGAAGACGTCCAGGGTCTGGGCGTGGTGCTCCTGCGCGAGACGGAAATGACGCTCTGCCTCGGCCTCGGGCGCGAGGAGGGCAAGCGCCCGATGGGCACGGGCCAGTGCCCAGGGCTGGCCCTTCGCCTCGGCCTCGGCCAGCAGCCGGTCCGCATCCGCCTGGGTCTCCGTGCCTCGTCCCAGGCGCAACCGCGCGTCGGCGATCTCCGGCACCGGCGACAGGTCGACGTCGGCGAGGCACGCCTCGTCGAGAACCAGCGCGATCTCCTGGAAGGTGGCCAGCGCCTGCTCGGGGTGCCCGAGCCCGAGCTCCAGCTCTCCCAGGGCGAACAGGGCCCATACGCGGAACAGGTCCAGCCGACGCGGTAGGCACTCGCGCAGCACCTCGTCGACGTGCTCCCGGCACTCGGCCTCCCGACCCTGCCGCGCCTCCAACCAGGCGAGCCCGGCCAGCGCCGCGATCAGGTCCGGCACGCTGCCGGTCTCCCTCGCGAGCGCCAGGGCCTCCGTGTAGTTCGCCGTCGCCAGCGCCCAACGGTCGGTCGTCGCGTCGTCCCGACCGAGCAGGAAGAGCAGCAGGGGCAGGGTCGCCACCGCCGCACGCGAGCGGGCCTCGCCCGCCACGCGCCCCACCAGGTGACGCCCGCCGCGGGACTCCCTGAGCCACAGCGGGCCGATGACCAGCCACCCGATCCGTTGCGGGTCTCGCTCGAGCGCCCGGTCGGCCTCGAAAGCCGCTACGGCGGAACGGATCTGGTCGCTGCCGGACTCACCGGCGAGGACGCGCGCCACCCCAGCCGCCAACGTCCCCAGGTGGACCGTGCTCGCCTCCCGCGCCCAGGGCAGCAGCTGCTCGAGCCGTCGCGCGAGCCCTGCGGCGCCTCGCCCGTCACCGAGGTAGAAACAGGCGTACAGGGCGTCGACCAGCAACGGGATGGCGGTTTCCCCGTCCGGGTCCACCGCCTCGCGGGTGACCAGGTCCACGGCAGCCAACAGCAGGTCTCGTGACTCCCGCAGGGCACCCGAGTGCCGGGCGACCGCGCCCCGCAGGGCCAGGATGCGGCACCGGGTGTGGAGGTCGTCGATGCCGTGCTGGGCTGCCGCGGCCAACAGGACATCCGCACGCTGCGGGGCGCCGGCCAGCAGTGCGGACTCCGCTGCGCCCAGGAATCGCCGGGTGGCCTCGGCCCCGACCTCACTCAGCCGCGCGGCCCGTTCCCACGCGGTCGCGGCGTCGTCGTGAGCGCCGCGGGCGGTGGCCCCGGCGGCGACCCGTTCGAGCGCCTCCGCCACCCCGGCGTCCGGCCCGACGACCGACTCCGCCCGGTGCCAGGCCTCGCGGTCACCAGCCGAGACCAGCACGCCGCCCGCGTCGCGGAGAGCGCCCGCGACGGCGCGGTGCGACTCCCGACGTTCTCCCGGCGATGCCTCGGCGTAGACGGCCGACCGCACGAGTGGGTGCCGGAACTCGACCCGGTCGGCCACGATGGTGACGAGTCCGGCGCGCTCGGCCTCGGCCAGGTCGTCCGGTTCGCACCCGAGCGCGCGGATGGCGGGCAGCACCACCGCCAATCGCCCTCCCTCGGTCGCCGCGACCAAGAGCGCCTGACGGGCACGCGCACTCAACTCGGCGGCCCGGCCGCCGAAGGCCTCGGCCAGCGAGCGCGACAGGGCGACCGGCACGGCGGGGGACCTCGGGTCGCGGGGCCGTCCGGCGCCCAGCTCCAGGATCGCCAACGGGTTTCCACCGGTGCTGCGGTGCAGCTCGTCCATCCGCTCCCGGGTGAGGTGCTCCCCATACGTCCGCGTCAGCAGCTCCCGGGAGGCGGTGCGGTCCAGCCCCTCGAGGACGAGCCGCGGCAGGTCGTGCCGAGCCAGCCCCACGCGGCCGACATCTCGGGTCACCGCCACGACCACGACGGGGTCCACCACCAGCCGCCGGCAGGCGAAGGCGAGCGCATCGGCGGTCGCGGCGTCCAACCAGTGGGCGTCGTCGACCAGCACCGCGACGGGTTGCTCCTCGGCCAGGCGACCGACCAGGGACAAGGTGGCGACCCCCACGGTGAACCGGTCGGCCACGCGACCGCGGCGGAGCGCCAGCGCCGCCCCCAGGGCCTCCGCCTGCGGCGACGGGATGCGGTCGAGCAGGTGGACGGCCGGCGCGAGCACCTGCTGCAGCCCGGCGAAGGGAATGTCGCGCTCGGTCGCGGAGCCCACGGCGCGCAGCACGGTCATGCCCTCGGCCACCTGCTCCGTGAAGGCGAGCAGGCTGCTCTTGCCGACGCCCGCCTCCCCGGTGACCAGCAGCACTCCGCTCGTCCCGACCCGCGCACCCGCGACGAGCTGCTCGAGCGTCCGGCGCTCCGCTGCGCGCCCGACCAACATGACCGGTCGATCGTATGCCGTGCGCGGCGACCTGCGCAGCCGAACCGTGCGTGCCGTGCGGCCCTCGTCCGGTCCGCGGGCGGCGCTCTCGCGGGACCAGGTGGGCCAGGACTAGGTGGGGCACCCGGTGCGACAGGACCGGTCGCACACCTAGTTTCGGGACAGCAGCAACCGAACAGGAGACCCACCATGAGCACCACTGCCCCCGCCCCCGCCTCACCCACACCCGACCCGGGCCCCGCGCCGACGGTCGACATGGACGCCGTGATGCAGTTCGTCTTTCGCGCCGTCGACGAGGTCGGTTCGTCGCTCAACGCCGCGCTGGTCGTGATGGGCGACAAGCTCGGCTACTACCGCGTGCTGGCCGCAGGAGGCCCGACCACCCCGGCCCGGCTCGCCGAGGACACGGAGACCTCGGAGCACTACACCAGGGAATGGCTGAACACCCAGGCGGCCGGCGGATTCCTCGACTACGACCCGACGTCCGGCACCTTCAGCCTGTCCCAGGAGCACGCGGCGTGTCTGGCCGACGAGACCAGCCCTGCCTTCGTGGTCGGCCTGTTCCAGATCGCGCTCGGCACGCTGGTCGACGCGCCGCGGGTACTCGAGGCGGCACGACAGGACGACGGGATCGGCTGGCACGAGCACAATCGCGACGTCCACGTCGGCTGCGAGCGCTTCTTCCGGCCGAGCTACCACGCCCACCTCACGCAGG
>CAYRLV010000118.1:0-6788 GCA_964425155.1 uncultured Ornithinicoccus sp.
AACCGGGACGTCGAGTGCACGCTTTCCCAGCAACTTCGTGGAGGCGGCGGGGCTGTGACTCAGCGCCAGGCCTGCTCCTCGCCCTTCTCGTAGTCGGCGAAGGCGTGCTCGAGCCCGAGCAGCACCTCGGCCGCGGTCTCGAACAGCGCCTGGGCCCGGGGGTCCTCCACCTTGCCGACGTCCTCCCGCAGGTGCTCGGCCAGCCCGGTGAGCTTGGCGCGCGTCTTCATGGTGTGCCGCTTCGGGTCGCTCCGCGGCAGCGAGTTCGGGTCGATGGTCGTGCTGGTCATCGCTGGACCTCCTTGGTTGGTCGGTTCCAGCGTCGCTGCTCGCCCGGGAGCCCGCTTGATCGTCCTTGCGGTCCTGCCGCTCCCGGACGGCGAGCCGGCCCGGCCGACGCTCAGTGCAGCTGGTCACGGCGACGGGTCAGGTAGGCCTCCTCGGCGGTGTTGCCCGCGAGCGCAAGGGCGCGGTCGTAGGCCGACCGCGACTCGTCGACCCGGCCGAGACGACGCAACAGGTCGGCCCGGGCCGCGTGGTAGGCGTGATAGCCGGACAACCGTTCCTCGAGTCCGTCGAGTTGCGCCAGCGCGACCTCCGGGCCGTCGAGCTCCGCCACCGCGACGGCGCGGTTGAGGGCCACCACGGGCGACGGATCGAGCCGCACCAGCTGGTCGTAGAGGGCGACGACCGCCGCCCAGTCGGTGTCGTCTGACCCGCGGGCGGAGGTGTGCACGGCGTTGATCGCGGCGAGGATCTGGTAGCGGCCGGGCGGCTCCCCCGTGGCCACGCGCTCCCTCACCAGGCGCTGCCCTTCGTCGATGAGCGCGGCGTCCCAGGCCAGCCGGTCCTGGTCCCCGAGCGTCACCAGCTCACCGTCCGGCGAGATCCGGGCGCCGCGGCGCGCCTCGGTGAGCAGCATGAGCGCCAGCAGGCCCACCACCTCACCGTTCTGGGGCAGCAGTCCCCGCAGCAGCCGGGTCAGGCGGATCGCCTCGGCGGTCAGGTCGGGACGGACCGGGTCGGTATCGGCGCCGCTGGCGAGATAGCCCTCGTTGAAGACGAGGTAGAGGACCGCGAGCACGCCGGAGACCCGGGCCGGCAGGTCCTCCGCGGACGGCACTCGGTAGGGGATCCGGGCCGCCTTGATCTTCGCCTTCGCCCGGGTGATCCGCTGCCCCATGGCCGCGTCCCGCACCAGGAACGCGCGAGCGATCTGCGGCACGGTCAGCCCACCCAGCATCCGCAACGTCAACCCGACACGGGCCTCCATCGCGAGCGCCGGGTGGCAGCAGGTGAAGATCAGCCGCAGCCGCTCGTCGTCGACGGCGCCCAGGGAGTCGGGCACGTCGTCATACGTCATCTGCGCCTGCCTCTGCTTGTCGTCCCGCTTGCCCTCGCGCCGGATCCGGTCGATGGCCTTGCGCCGGGCGGTGGTGGTCAGCCAGCCGCCCGGGTTGGGTGGGACGCCGTCGCTGGGCCACCGCTCGACGGCGGTCGCGAACGCCTCGGCCGCGGCCTCCTCGGCGACGTCGAGATCGTCGAACTGCCGCGCCAGGGCAGCCACGACCCGCGCCCACTCCTCCCGATGGGCCCGGGTGATCGCCGCATCGACGTCGACCGCGCTCACCGGAACGGACGCACCTCCACCCGGCGGTGCCAGACCCGTGACCCCGCGGCGGCCAGCCGGAGCGCCTCGTCGAGGTCGGGGGCCTCGACGACCCAGAAACCGGCCACCCACTCCGACGTCTCGACGAACGGGCCGTCGGTGATCGTGACGCCCACGCCCCGACAGTCGACGACGGTGGCCGTGCCCGGCTCGCCGAGGTCGCCGCCGAAGACCCGGTGCCCGGCCAGCTGGAGCCGGCTGTCGAAGGCGTCGACGGCAGCCGTCCGGCCGGCGCCGTCGCCGTCGTGCGCGCGGTCGATCACGGAGAGCAGGTACTGCATGCGGTCATTCTCCTCGCTTCGAGCCCCGGTCTGCGGTCTCGTTTCTCACCCGTTCCACGAGCGCGACGGCGCGGATCCGACACTTCGGACGAGGTGAATTCGCGCCTGTCTGGCGGACGTTCAGGACTGCGCCAGGCTTGCCCACGTGGCGGAGACCCGCTCCCGCCACCAGCGCTCGCGCCCCGGGGGCGCCTGCCACCGAGCGAGGAGCTCCGGGTCGGGGACCGCCGGCCCCACCGCGATCCCGCCCTCCACCGGCACGCGCGACGACGCACACACGTCCCCGGCGAGCAGCTCCACCGTGCCCAGCCCACAGGCGAACGGCAGCTCGGGCAGCGCCGCGGCGAGCGCCGCACCCGCCGCGATACCCACGCTGGTGTCCAGTGCGCTCGACACGACCACGGGCAGCCCGCACTCCTCCGCGATCCGCACCGCCGCCCGCACTCCGCCGAGCGGCGCCACCTTGACCACGACGACGTCGGCCGCGTACTCGCGCACCACCCGCAGCGGGTCAGAGGCCTTGCGGATGGATTCGTCGGCCGCCACGCGTACCTCGATCCCCTGACGTGCCAGGGTGATTCGCAGCTGGGCCAGCTCCTCGACAGTCGCGCAGGGCTGCTCGGCATACTCCAGCCCGTATGCCGTGAGCCGCCCCAGCGCGTCCGTCGCCTGGTCGACGTCCCACCCGCCGTTCGCGTCGACCCGGATCCGCGCGTCCGGCCCCATCGTCTCGCGCACCGCGGCGACCCGGGACAGGTCGTCGGCGAGGTGTTGGCCACGCTCGGCGACCTTGACCTTGGCAGTGGTGCACCCGTCATACCGGCTGAGGACCTCGGGGACCTGGGCGGCGGTGACGGCCGGGACGGTGGCGTTCACCGGCACGCGGTGCCGCCGCGGCGCGGGCCAGCCCTGCCAGGCGGCCTCGACGGCGGCGGCCAGCCAGCGGGCGGCCTCGGGCGGCGGGTACTCGAGGAACGGGGCGAACTCGCCCCACCCGGCCGGGCCCTCCAGCAACGCGGCCTCGCGCTCGGTGACACCGCGGAAGCGGGTGCGCAGCGGGATGCGCACGACCCGCATCCCGTCGAGCACCGCGTCGAGGTCGGGCGGGGCGGCGTCGGGCATGCGCCTATCCTCGCTGACGTGACCAGCGACCAGACCCAGCAGGTGTCCGAGACCTTCGACCCGGAGGCGTGGGCACCGGTGGCGGGCTTCGACTTCAGCGACATCACCTACCACCGGGCGGTCGGCACCGGCGCGGTGCGGATCGCGTTCGACCGCCCGGAGGTGCGCAACGCGTTCCGCCCGCACACCGTCGACGAGCTCTACCGCGCGCTCGACCACGCCCGGATGACCCCGGACGTCGGGGTGGTGCTGCTCACCGGCAACGGGCCGAGCCCGAAGGACGGTGGCCGCGCGTTCTGCTCGGGTGGCGATCAGCGGATCCGCGGACGCAGCGGCTACCAGTACGCCGCGGGCGAGACCGCCGACACGGTCGACTCCGCCCGGGTGAAGGCCGAGGGCGGCCGGCTGCACATCCTCGAGGTGCAGCGGCTGATCCGCACGATGCCGAAGATCGTGGTCGCCGTGGTCAACGGGTGGGCGGCCGGGGGCGGGCACTCGCTGCACGTGGTGTGCGACCTGACTCTGGCCAGCCGCGAGCACGCGCGGTTCAAGCAGACCGACGCCGACGTGGGCAGCTTCGACGCCGGCTACGGCTCGGCCTACCTGGCCAAGATGGTCGGGCAGAAGCGCGCCCGCGAGATCTTCTTCCTGGGCCGGGCCTACGACGCCGAGGCGATGCACCGGATGGGCGCGGTCAACCTCGTGGTCGACCACGCCGACCTCGAACGCGAGGCCCTGCAGGTCGCCACGGAGATCATGGGCAAGAGCCCGACGGCCCAGCGGATGCTGAAGTTCGCCTTCAACCTCGCCGACGACGGGCTGATGGGTCAGCAGGTGTTCGCCGGCGAGGCCACCCGGCTCGGCTACATGACCGACGAGGCGGTCGAGGGGCGGGACGCGTTCCTGGAGCGGCGCGACCCCGACTGGGGCCCCTTCCCCTGGTACTTCTGACGTCGGAGTCGGCGCGGTCAGGCGGAGGCGGTGCAGCAGTCGCCGGCGCCGAGGCGCTGCCCGGGACGCGACGGCGAGCACGAGCGGTGCCCGTGCAGCCGGTCACGCTCGGCGCGCTTGTCGGCCAGATCCGCCATCCGCAGGCAGCACTGCGCGACGGCCACGGTGCAGATGCGTCGGACCCGGGCCGGGAGGGAGGCCCAGCCGCGCTCGCGGGCGACGGCGACGCGATGGTGGCCGTCCTCGACGAAGTAGAGGTCGCCGAGCTGGATCAGCTCGACCGGCGGCGGGAACTGGCCCGCGTCGAACCGGGCCCGAGTGCGGGCCCACCTGTCGGTGCGGCGGCGGGGCCGGAAGTGCGCGTCGAACTCCTCGGGCCGGGCGACCGAGCCCACGACCGCGTCGAGCGGGACCTCGCGGGCCTC
This sequence comes from uncultured Ornithinicoccus sp., assembly GCA_964425155.1. Classification (GTDB taxonomy): domain Bacteria; phylum Actinomycetota; class Actinomycetes; order Actinomycetales; family Dermatophilaceae; genus Segeticoccus. Next base: position 4,449 of record CAYRLV010000118.1, read on the forward strand.
GGTGCCCATGACCCCCTGCGCGCCGACGGCCGCGAGGACGTCCGCGAACGGCAGGAGCGGCTCGCCCTGGTGGCGATTCCGGAGCCTCATCGGCCGGGCCTCCCATCATTGATCGATACTCATCTATATTTACACACGTCGATATCTGGGGCAACCGAGATCGCCGCCGCCACGAGTGGCACACCTCCCGGCGAGTGGCACAGCTGTGCCTGTGCCACTCGTGCCGAACTGTGCCGCTCGCGACCGTGCCCCGTGTCGGTACCGGATGCGAGCGTGCGGGGTATGACCGACGAGCACACCAACGACCTGCTGACCGCGGAGGCGCTGCCACCCGGTTACGGCACCATCAACCCGTTCGTGGCCGTCCGCGGACCCGGCGGGGCCCCCGCGTTCATCCGGTTCGTCCAGGAGGCCCTCGGCGGACGCGAGACCCTGGCGGCGCACACCGTGGATGCCGATGGCCTGCTGATCCACGCCGAGGTGCGGGTCGGGGACTCGACCCTGATGGTGTGCGACGCCAAGCCACACTGGGCGTTCACCCCTGCGCTCCTGCAGGTGTATGTCCGCGATGCCGCCGCCGTGACCGAACGCGCCACCACGAGGGGCGCCGAGGTGATCACCGAGCCCACCGACTTCCACGGCAACCAGCGGCTGGCCCGGTTCGTCGACCCGTGGCACAACGTCTGGTGGCTGTTCGAGTTCGGCCCGCGCAGCACTGCGCCCAGCCAGGCCCCGGACGAGTTGCCCAGCTGGCGGCCCGACCCCTCGACGCCACCGAGCTACGCGCACCGGACGATCGACCACGCCCTCCAGGCGCTCGCGCCCCCGGGCTGAGGTCCGGACCCATGACCGGCACGAGTGGCACACCTCCCGGCGAGTGGCACAGCCCTACCTGTGCCGCTCGCGCCGAACTGTGCCGCTCGTGCGGCCCGCACGCCCCGGGGCGCGTCACCGGCGGGCGTACGTGCCGGTCAGCCGGCCGCGGGCGATCACGTGCTCCTCGATCGCGTCCGCCGCGTCGGCCGGTGACGCCCCGGCAGGAAGCCCGGTCCGGCCGTCCAGCGCAGACACCGTGAACCGGTAGTGGTGCGCGTCGTCACCCTCGGGTGGGCACGGCGGCGTCCACCCCTCGTCCCCAGCCGAGTTCTCGCCCTCGACGGCCCCGGAGGGCAGCGGTCCGGGGCCGACGGCCCGCGTGTCCGGTGGCAGGTCGAGCACCACCCAGTGGGTGAACGTCCCGCCCGGGGCGTCCGGATCGTCCACGACGAGGGCGAGCGCACGAGCCCGGCCGGGCACCGACGACCACCGCACCCGGGGGATGTCGCCCGCACCGTCACAGGTGTAGCGGGCCGGGATCGAGGCCCCGTCGGCGAAGGCGGCACTGCGCACCGTGACGGTCATCGGCGCGGTGTCGGTCGGCTGGGCCGCGGGCTGCCCACCGCCGCACCCGGTCAGAGCCAGCACGACCAGCAGAGCCGACGTCGCCGGCACACCACGCATGCCCGCCAGTCTGGCACCGGGCACCGCTCGGCACACCCATCCCGGTCATCGCCCCACCCGCGCTCCACCGTGAGGGTCGGGTCCGGGCCATCCCCGATGGCGCGCGGACCGGCCCCTGAGCGAGGATGGTGCACGACGTCGACACCGGTTCGGCGCGCGACCCCTGGGGGCACCGTGTCAGACCAGATCCTCGAGCTGGTGCGGCAGGCCGTCGCCTCACCCTGGTTCTACCTCGCGGTGTTCCTGGTCGCGGCGGTCGACGCCTTCTTCCCCCTCGTCCCCAGCGAGACCGCCGTCATCACCGGCGGGGTCTTCGCCGCCTCCGGACAGACGAACCTCGCCGCCGTCGTCCTCGCCGCCGCGGCGGGGGCCGTTGCCGGCGACCACATCTCGTATGCCGTGGGGTCCCGCTCGGTGTCCCGGCTCGCCACCCACCGGCGGGGTCCTGCAGCGCTGGCCTGGGCCCACCGGGTGCTGGACCGGCGCGGGGGTCTGACCCTGGTGACCGCTCGCTACATCCCGGGCGGACGCACCGCGGTCACCTTGACGATGGGCGGCATCGGGTACCCCCGTGCCCGATTCGCGCTCTTCGACTCACTCGCAGGCCTCAGCTGGGGGCTCTTCGGCGGGCTCGTCGGGCTGCTCGGGGGCGCAGCCTTCGAGCAGCGGCCGCTCCCGGGCGTGCTCCTCGGCATCGGCATCGCGCTGACGATCACCGCCGTGGTCGAACTGTGGCGTCACGTCCGGTCCCGCCGCGGCAGCACCCCGACGGCCCCGCCGCCACCCCAGCGCGAACTGTCCACCTCAGGGCGTCCCCGGTGACCCGGCCCGCCGGTCCCC
>CAYRLV010000118.1:6888-10306 GCA_964425155.1 uncultured Ornithinicoccus sp.
CGCCGGTGCCCGGCGGCTTGGCCGACGAGGCGTCAGGGGCGGGGCGCCGCATACCAACGCGACCGAGGACGCCGCGCCCGCGGCGTCGGCACGGCGGTGTGCGACCACACCACCCGCTGCACGAGCAGGGTGAGCGTCCCGGCCACGATGATCCCGGCCACGTTGATGCCCAGCTGCTCCAGGGCACGCACCGCGATGTGCCCGTCACCGGTCGCCAGCGCCAGCGACAGCACGGCGACCGCGGGCACCGTGGTCACCGAGATGAAGACCCCGACCAGGGTCGAGGACTTGTCCGTGGTCAGCGACAGCACCCCGGCCGTGCCGGCGACGACCGCGATGACCAGCGACCAGACGCTCGGCTGGATGATGAAGTCGGTCAACGGCCCGTGGTGCAGTTGGGCGACGGTGAATCCGCCGAGGACGTGGACCACCCACCAGACCACGGTGCCGAGCACGGTCGCGATGAGGTAACCCCCGACCAGGGTCAGGCAGGCCTGCGGCAGCAGGCTCCACCGGGGTCGCGCCAGTGCCAGGGAGATGGCGGCCATCGGCGCGAACTCGGGCCCCACGACCATGGCGCCGACGATCAGCACCGGCTGGTCCTGCAGCCGCCCGACCGCGGCGATGAGCGTCGCCAGCACCAGGAAGGCCACGAAGGCGAACGACATCCGCGAGTCCTCGCGGGCGTGGTCCTCCACCACGTCCCACACGACCGCGTCCTCCGGCGCCCCCGGAGCGGCCTGCTCCGCCTCGGTCGCCGCGTCGCTCAGCACCACCTCGTCGTCCACGATGGTGATCGATCCACGCTCCACCAGCCCGATCTCGTGCAGCTGGCCGAGCAGCCGCTGCGCGTTCTCCCGCGGGAGATCGACCATGACCAGGTCGCCGTCCGGGCGGCGGAAGGCCCCGGGCAGCACCGCGACGTTGACGGCGGCGTCGCCCTCGTCCTCGAGCAGGCCGGCGACCTGCTCGGCGAGGTCCTCGGGGACACGCAGTCGGAGGTGCAGCACGCCGTCATCATCGCCGCCCGGGGGGCCGGTCGGTGGGACCTCGGCAGGGTGGCGACCGGGCACGGCATACCCTGTCCGCGTGGAGAAGTCCGGTGCCGCCACCGTCGCACCGCTGCCCGTGCCGACCGGACCGGACGTCGCCGCCCTGCTCCCCCGGCTGCGCGCCGCCCTCGACGGGACCGGCCCGGCGCTCCTGCCGTATGCCGCCGGCTCACCACCGCCGCACCTCACCCCGGGCGACGTCCCCGACGGACTGGCCCTGGCGGTCGGCACCTCCGGCTCCACGGGGAGCCCCAAGCGGGCGGCGCTCACCGCCGAGGCGCTCCTGACCTCGGCGCGGGCGACCCACGACCGCCTGGGCGGCGACGGCCGGTGGCTCCTGGCGATGCCCGCGCAGCACGTCGCCGGGTTGCAGGTGCTGGTGCGCTCGATCGTGGCCGGCACCGCGCCCGTGCTGCTCGACCTGACCGAGGGATTCGGCGTGCCCGGCTTCGCCGAGGCGGCGGCAGAGACCTCCCGAAGCGGCCGGTGCTACACGGCGCTGGTGCCGACCCAGCTGGGACGGCTGCTGGCCGACCCCGTCGGCGTGACGGCGCTGCGCCGGTTCGACGGCGTCCTGCTCGGCGGCGCAGCGACGGCGCCGGCCCTGCTGGCACGGGCCCGCGAGGCCGGGATCCGGGTGCTGACGACCTACGGCATGAGCGAGACCGCGGGCGGCTGCGTCTACGACGGGCGCCCGCTCGTGCCGACCCGGGTGCGGGTCGACCCGGACGGCCGGATCAGCCTCGGCGGCGGCACCCTCGCCAGTGGCTACCTCGGCCGCCCGGACCTCACCGCCGCCGCGTTCCGCACCGACCCGGACGGCACCCGGTGGTTCCGCACCGACGACATCGGCCGGCTCGACGACGGCACGCTGCACGTCGAGGGACGCGTGGACGACCTGGTCAACACCGCCGGCATGAAGGTCGCGCCCCGCGTGGTCGAGGAGGCGGTGGTGGCCCACGTGCCCGGTGTGCTCGAGGCCGTCGTCGTCGGCACGCCGCACCCGGAGTGGGGCGAGGCGGTCAGCGCGGCCCTGGTCGTGACCGAGCCGGGCACGGCACCCACGGTGCGGGACGTGCGCGACCGGTTGCGCGGCATACTGCCCGATCATGCGCTGCCGCACCGGCTGGTGACCGTCGCACGGCTGCCGTTGCGCGGACCGGGCAAGCCGGACCGGGCGGCGATCCGCGCCCTATTCGTTACCGACGCCGCATTCGTTTCCGGCGCCTCGAAATGGCAAGATCAGAGGTAGGACGTTGGATCGACGAGGGAGGCGCGATGCTCCGCGTGCTGTTTCCGGTGTTGGTCCTCGCCGTCACCGTCTATGCCCTGATCGAGTGCATCCAGACGCAGGACGAGCAGGTGCGCAACCTGCCCAAGCTGATCTGGATCCTGCTGATCGTGATCGCCCCTCTGGTCGGCGGCCTCGCCTGGCTGATCGCCGGGCGCCCGCAGAGCATCCTGCCCGGCGGCGGTCCGGGCGGGCAGGGCAGGCAGGGGCCGGGCCGGAGCCCGCAGAACCGCCCGCAGGCGCCGCGCGGCCCCGACGACGACCCCGACTTCCTGCGCGGCCTGTGACGTCCCGCGTCGCCCGCCGATCGTCCTTGACCCACCGCGTCGGAACCGAGTCCAGCTGATCTCATGGCCACCCTGTCCCAGTGGGTCGAAGGCGCCCGCCCGCGCACCCTGCCCGCCGCCGTCGCGCCCGTCGTCATCGGCACCGGCTCCGCCTACGCACTGGGCTCGGCCGACCGCGGCTACGCGCTGCTCGCGCTGATCGTCGCGGTATTGCTGCAGATCGGGGTCAACTACGCCAATGACTACTCCGACGGCGTCCGCGGCACCGACCAGCAGCGGGTCGGCCCGGTCCGGCTGGTCGGGCAGCACCTCGCCGACCCGGGCAACGTCAAGATCGCGGCGTTCGCGGCGTTCTTCTTCGCCGCCCTGACGGGGCTCGCCCTCGTCGCACTGTCGGAGTCGTGGTGGCTGCTGGTCGTCGGCGCCGCCGCAATCCTCGCCGCGTGGTACTACACCGGCGGCTCCCACCCCTATGGCTACGTCGGGCTCGGCGAGGTCTTCGTCTTCGTCTTCTTCGGCCTGGTCGCCGTGCTGGGCACCACCTGGACGCAGGCACACGCCCTCGACCTGGCCAGCGTCGCCGGAGCGGTCGGGGTGGGGCTGGTCGCCTGCGCGCTGCTCGTCGCCAACAACCTGCGCGACATCCCCGGCGACCGCGAGACCGGCAAGCGGACGGTCGCCGTGCGCCTCGGCGACCGCCGCACCAGGGTCCTGTATGTCGTGCTGCTCGTGCTCGCGTTCGTCGCCGTCGTGGTGGCGGCGACCGTCCATGTCACCGCCCTGCTGGG
>CAYRLV010000119.1:0-9100 GCA_964425155.1 uncultured Ornithinicoccus sp.
TGAGGCACCTTCTCGCTGGGGGTCGGTGGGTGGGAACTGATAGAGCCGTTCGGGGTTCGTGACCAAGACCTTGTGCAACAGAGCCGGGTCGTGGTCCGTCCAGCCGAGCAGCAGGTTGCGAAGGTGGCCGGTGTCGGGCATCAGGCCGGGCACGGCGACGTGCGGCCAGTCGCTGCCATAGACGACCCGCTCGGGGTTGGCGCGCAGCAGGGTCCGTGCGAACGCGCTCGCCTCGCGGTGGTCGCGATCGTGGGGGTCGATGCGGTACGCGCCGGAGAGCTTGACCCAGATCGTGCCCGTGTCGAGCAGGCGGCGCAGTGCTGTGCGCCCCTCCTCGCCGTTCGGGTCGGTGGGTGAATGGTGGCCCATGTGGTCGACGACGACGGGGACCGGCAGGGAGCGGATCCGGTCGGCCAGAGCCGGCAGGTCATCGGAATCCAGCAACAGTTCGAGATGCCAACCCAACTCGGCGGCCTTGCCGGCGAGGATCTCCATCCCGGTGAAGTCGACGCCGCCGCCGAACAGGACGTTCAAACGCAGCGCGCGGACCCCGGCGTCGTGCATGCGGGCCAACTGTGAGGGCTCGACGTCGGGCGCGGCCACGGCGACGCCGCGGAGCAGGTCGGGGTGGCGCCCCAACACCTGGAGGAGATAGGTGTTGTCGGTGCCGTACACGCTGATCTGGATCAGGACGCCTCGCGTCATTCCCGTAGCACGGAGCATGTCCAGGTAAGCGGCTTCGGGCGCCGGCGGTGGGGTGTAGGAGCGGTGCGGGACGAGCGCGTCCGCGTGGTCGGCGGACACCACGTGCGCATGGCAGTCGGTCGCACCCTCCGGGAGCGGATGGGTGGCTGGTTCAACGTGGTCCAGCGGAGGTGGGCACGGTCTCATTCCCGGATCGCCGCCCGGGCACATGAGCACGCGACCAGCGAGTACAGCGGTGGACCATCACCACCTGCGCCGCGGCCCGAGGGTACGGCGGGTGGGATGACCAGCAGGCGGCCCACCTTGTCGACTGTAGCGGCCTCGCCTCGCAGGTCCAGGTTCCGAGCACCACGAGGTGTGTCGGGATCGGTCGTCCCGCCCGTTGTCCCTGCCGCTCAGCGGGTTCGGTAGCGCGCGTAGATGAGTCCGCTGTCGAAGGCCCGCTCTTCGAGCAGTTCGAGCTCGAGGCGCACGCCCTCGGGGAAGAACCGCTTGCCGCCGCCGACCACGGTGCTGGTCATGAACAGGTGGTACTCGTCCACCAGCCCGGCGGCGATCGCCTGAGCGGCGAGGTTCGGGCCGTCGATGGTGAGGTCGCGGTCGGACTCGGCCTTGAGCTGGCGCACGGCCTCCGGGTCGAACCGCCGCTCGATCCTCGTCTTCGCGCTGGAGACGGACTCCAGCGTGGTGGAGTACACGACCTTCTCCGCCGCCTGCCAGTCGCGGGCGTACTGGAGGATGTGCGCAGGCAGGTCCGGCTGGGTGTGCGCGGTCTCCCAGTAGACCATCGTCTCGTACATCCGCCGGCCGTAGAGGTACGTGCCGACCGGGCGGAACAGGTCATTGACGAAGGTGTGGACCTCTTCGTCGTCCGCGGCCCCGGAGCCGAGGTCACCCTCGGCAGCCTCGGCGTAGCCGTCGAGCGAGGTGATCATCGAGTAGATGAGCTGCGCCATCTGCGACTCCTTCGGGTGCGAACGCGGTCAACCTGCCGGTGATGACCCGGGCACGCCACGGAACTCATCGATCAGCCGGCCGCACTCCGCACCAGCGCCGCGACCTTCTCCTCCACCTCCGGCGTCCAGCGGGTCAGCGCGAAGGACACCGCCCAGACGTCTCCGTCGTCGAGCAGCGCCGGGTCCTGGAACTCCAGCGTGGAGTAGCGCGTGCCGAACTTGCCGGAGTTCTTGAACGCGACGACGACCTTGCCGTCCGCGTCGGCGTAGGCGGGCATGCCGTACCAGGTGCGCGGCGTCCACTGCGGCGCCTCGGTCGTCACGGTGACGTGCACGCGCTCGGCGATCGCCCGGTCGTCCGGAGACATCTCGGCGATCTTGTCGAGGACGGCCTGCAGGCCGTCGGCCTTCTTGGCGCCCTTCTTGCCCTCGGCGCGCAGCTCGGCGGCACGCTCCTTCATCGCGGCCCGCTCGGCGGCGGTGAAGCCGCCACCCGTCGTCTCGGCAGTCTTCATCGTCATGATGGGTGGTCCTCTCGTTGCGGGCCGCCCGGTGTGGACTGCCTCTGCTCCGCAGACTAGGGCCGGCCGCCGGACGACCGCTTCTCGATTCCTGATCGGCTGCACCGTCAGCCGCCGGCACGGGCGGGCGCGAACGGCGGCATGGTGAGCGGCAGCGCGGCGAGCCGCATCAGCTCGAACGAACTGTCGTCTCCCGCGGTCTTGTTCAGCCGCAGCCGACCGCAGTCGATGCATCGGTGGACGAGCACCCAGCGGCCCTCACCGCGAACGGTGACGGCGATGGGTTCCATCCCACCGGGGCACTTGGCGGCCCGGTCGCCGGGAGCGTTGCGGTCGAGGTGACGCGACCACAGACAGGTCGGGCAGTGGTTGCGATGGGTGGTGCCCGGTGCGTCGAGCGAGACGGCTACGCCGCAGTGACCACACCGGAACGAACGTGAGAATGCCACGAGGTTGACCCTTTCGGAGCAGAGGACATCGGACGGTGGCGCATCGCTCTCCTCCTCCCGGTCGGTGGCAGCTGACGGGTCCGAGCACACCACGCACGGGCCACACGGGACAACCGGTTATCCCCTTGGCTCCTCCGGCACGTCCAAGGACTCGACCAGCCGCAGCTCGCGAGGGCGGGCCGCGGGTGGCAACAGCTCGCGCAGGTGCGCCTGCAGGTCCTCCGGCCGCGTCGTGCTCCCCGACGCGAGCACGACGCGGGCGACCAGCCGGGTGCCGTAGCGCTCGTCGGTGTCACCGGTCACTGCGGCGTCGGCGACGTCCGGGTGGGCACGCAGCGCCGCGACCACCTCGCCGGTCCAGACGTTCTCCCCTCCGGTGACGACCACGTCGTCGACCCGGCCGGTGACGAACAGCCGCCCGGCCCGGTCGAGGTAGCCGAGGTCCCCGGTGTCGGACAGCCCACGTCGGCTGGTCAGGTCGAGCACGCCGCCGACCCAGACGCGGCCCTCCTCCCCCGGCTCCGCCCGGCGACCGTCGGCGGTACGAACCTGCACCCGCACTCCGAGCGGGGGCCGGCCCACCGTGCCCGGGGCCTCGGCCAGCGCCTCGGGGTCGGCGAGCGTCGCCCAGCCGTGCTCGGTCGAGCCGTAGAGGTTGTGCAGGACCTCCCCCAGCACCCGCCTGCTCCGCACCGCCAGGTCGGGGTGCAGCGGCCCCGCCCCGGTCACCACGGCCCGCAAGGCCACCGCCCGGTCCCCCGCCCGCGGGTCGTCGACCAACTCGGCCAGCATCGGCGGGACGACCACCAGGGTGCGCACCCCCTCCGCGGCCACCACGTCCCACACCCGCTCCGGCTCGAACCGGCGGGTCAGCACCACCGGCGCGCCCACGGCGAGTCCCAGCGACAGCAGCCCGAGCCCGAACCCGTGGAACAGCGGCGGCAGCACCATCAGCGGCTCGCCGCGCCGGACCGGCAGCCGGGCTACCAGGGTTGCCACCGGCAGGCCCTGGACCAGCCGCACGGCACCCCGGTCCACTCCTCGCGCCGGGCCGGTGGTGCCGGTGGTGAGCATGACCAGGTGCCCTCGGTGCCGTGAGCGGCGCTGCGCCTTCGAAGGTTCCCGACCCGAGGTCGGCAGCACCAGCTCCGGCACGCTCGCCTCCCGACAGGCGGCCGCGACGCGCTCACCGAGAACACCGACCCCGGAGTCCTCCACCGCGCCCTCGTGCAGCACCAGCGAAATCCGCTCGGCCCCCAGCACGCGGCGCAGCCCGTATGCCGGCAGGTCGGGATCGAGCGGCACCAGGTCGGCACCGGCCCGGGAGACCCCCAACGCCCCCGCGACGAAACCGCGGCCGTTGCGGCAGCACAGACCAACCCGCCGCCCCGAGGTGCTGCCGCCGAGCGACACCGCCACGGCGGACGCCACCGCCCTCACCGCGGCGTCCAGCTCACGGTGGCGCATCGGGCCGTCGTCATCGACCAGCGCCACGCCCTCGGGGTCCCGCGCCGCCGCGATCGCGCCCAGCCCGGCCAAGGTCAGTCCCTCGCGTCGCAGCGCAGCGATCACCGAACGTCCCCGAGCGACAAGCGAATCCGAGCCCCCGGCGAGCGAGCCCGCGAGCCGGAGGAGGCCCCGTGCCGTCACCGTCGCCGACCGCCAGGCAACCACGACGACGCCTCAGCGACCCCGTCGGAGGCGACGCAGGACGACCGCGGAACCCGCGTCATACGGACCCTGCGCGACGCCGACCACACCGCCGGCCAACCGTCCCCACCACGGAGCGACCACGCGCGGACGGGTCACGAGCGCACGGGCGACGACCCCGGCGGCGTCCTCGACCCGCAGCCCGGGGACCCGGCGGTAGCGCGCGTGCGACATCGGCGTGTGCACCAGCGGGAAGTGGATCGAGGTGGTCGCGACCCCATCCACTCGGACCTCCGGCGCCACGCACCGCAGCCACGCCTCGAACGCCGTCTTGGACGCGGTGTAGGCCGACCAGTGGGCGGCCGGCACGTCGACGCTGACCGTGCTGACGTTGACGACGTGCCCGGCGCCGGCGGCCCGCAGGTCCGGCAGCAGCCCGGTGAGCAGCCGGGCCGGTCCGAGGAAGTTGATGTCGGTCGACCGGGTCAGGTCGTGGAACCGGTCGGTGGAGTCGGCCAGCGACCGGCAGATGGAGTGCCCTGCGCTGCTCACGACCGTATGCGGGCGCTCACCTCGCGCGCGCTCGACCAGCCGGTCCACGGCGCCGGCGTCGGTCAGGTCGGTCGGGAGGGCGACGGCGGACCCACCGGACTCCTCGATCCGACCGCGCAGCGCCTCGAGCCGCTCGGCCCGGCGGGCGACGAGCAGCACCCGGGCGCCGTGCCGGCCCAACAGCAGGCTGGTGGCCTCCCCGATGCCCGACGACGCCCCGGTCACCAGCACCACCCGGCCCTCGACCGCCCGCCGCAGCGTCGCGCCGTCCGGCGGCCGCCAGGCCGGACCGAGCACGGCCCGGTAGGCCGTGTCCAGCGCCGTTACGATGGCGCCTCCCCGGCGGTGTCGTCGTGCAAACCGCGGGCAATCGCGAAGTGCACCAACTCGATCCGGTTGTGCAGCTGCAGCTTGCGCAGCGTGTTCTGGACGTGGTTCTGGACCGTGCGGTGCGAGATCACCAGCTGGGCGGCGATCTGCTTGTAGGTCATGCCAGTGGCGACCAGCTTGAGCACCTCGAGCTCGCGGTCGGTCAGCTCGGGGACCTGCCGGTCCGGCCCGCGGTCGGGCTCCCCCGCGAGCCGGCGGAACTCGCCCAGCACCAGGCCGGCGAGGCCCGGGGTGAAGACCGCGACGTCCTGCGCCGTGGACAGCACCGCCTCGAGGAACTCCTCGCGCGAGGCCGACTTGAGCAGGTAGCCGGTCGCCCCCGCCTTGATCGCGTCGAGCACGTCCTGCTGCTCGGCGCTGGCCGACAGGATGAGCACCCGAGTGGGCAGCTCGAGGTCCTGGATCTGCCGGCACACCTCGGCGCCGGGCAGGCCCGGCAGGTTGAGGTCGAGCACCAGCACGTCCGGCCGGGTGGCCCGGGTGCGGGTGACCGCGGACGGCCCGTCGCCGGCGGTCGCGAGGACGCGGTAGCCGGCGTCGGCGAGATCCTGCGCCACCGCGTCGCGCCACATCGGGTGGTCGTCGGCCACGACGACCGAGACCCCGGTGGCGTCAACGGGGCCGGTGGGACGGGCGTCTGGCCCACCCTGGTCGGTCACGGTCGTCCCTCCTTCGGCGCGCACAGCTCCACGGTGGTGCCGACGCCGGGCTCCGACCGGTAGTCGGCGCTCCCTCCGAGGTCGACCATCCGTCCGCGGATGCTGCTCGCGACGCCCATCCTGCCGCCTGCCGCCGCCTCGGCCAAGCGACCCTCGGGGATGCCGACCCCGTTGTCTCGAATGGTGACCCGCACCAGCTCGCCCTCGTCCTCGATGAGCACCCACGCGTGGGCGTCCTCGCCGGCGTGGTGGCGCACGTTGTCCAGCACCGCCTGCACGGCCGCCGCGAGCTCCTCGGCGCGCTTGCGCGGCAACCGCACCGGGTCGGCCGGAGGCACGACGTCGACCCGGGAGCCGGCGTGCCGGGACAACAGCTCACGCAGGTCCACCGGCCCGCCCACGGCGTCGTCGAGGTCGTGGGAGGGCACGCCGCTCACCAGGGCGCGCAGGAGCTGCTCCTGATCGGCCGCCATGTCGCCGAGCTCCTTGGCCGGGCCACCGAGCTGCCCGCCCCGCCGGTGGATGAACGCCAGCGTCTGCAGCACCCCGTCGTGGATGGTGCGCGCCAGCCGCTCACGCTCGCGCACCTGCGCCTGCACGCGCAGCGCCTCGGTCAGCGCGTCGTGCCCCATCCGGGCCAGGTCGGCGCAGTAGCCGATGCACCCGCCGACCAGGAACAGCAGCACGATGTTGTTGATCGTCTGCTCCGTCGGGTGCTGCACCTCGACCAGGTCGGCCACGCTGATCACCAGCCCGGCGGCGAGGCCGCCGCGCCAGCCCTTGAGCAGGGCCCAGCCCGCCACGGCGGCCGCCGGCCAGATGCCCGGCAGGGTCTTGGCGCCCGCCTCGATCACCTCGGCCGAGTCGACCAACCGGGTGGCGAGGATGGCACCGGTGGCGAGCGCGAGCTCGATGCCGAGCAGCAGCACCGTCCCCCGACGGGCGACCGCCATGACGGCCGTCCAGATCGTCAGGATTCCCAGGATGATCCACGCCAGGGCGGGACGCACCCAGACGTCGTGGTGCTGGATGCCGTTCCACACCGCATACAGCAGGGCGAGGGGACGCAGCACCTCCAGGCCGCGCCACATGGCGGCGACCACCGGCGCGGTCGTGGCGACCTCGGGGGTGGGGCGCGGGCGGAGCATCGCTAGCTGGCCGCGCGGGTGTCCCCGTCGTCGCCGGCCGGCCGGTCCTGCTCGGCGTCGGGGGTCTCGTGCTGCAGCTCGATCGTGCTGGAGTCGGACAGCGTCGCGCCGTCCCCCTTGATGCCCTTCTCGATCCGGTCGGTCGCATCCTGCTGGATCTCCCGCGCCCGCGCGGCCGCGCCCTTGGCGGCGGCGACGAGGCGGTCCTTCATCGACGCGGCGTAGACGTCGACGTACTCCTGCCGCGACAGCAGCATCAGCTCGTACATCACCTCGTCGGTGATCGAGCGCAGCACGAACCGGTCGTCCTCCAGGCCCTCGTAGCGGGAGAAGTCCATCGGCTTGCCGATGCGCACCCCGATCCGCATGATCTTGGGCAGCACCTTGCCGGTCGGCTGCGCCTGATCGGTGCCCACCATGGCGACCGGTATGACGGGTACGCCCGCCTCGAGCGCCATGCGGGCCACCCCGGTCTTGCCGCGGTAGAGGCGACCGTCCGGCGACCGGGTGCCCTCGGGGTAGATGCCGAGGAACTCGCCGCGGCGCAGCACCTTGAGCCCGCTGCGCAGGGCCGCGTCGCCCGCGCCCGCGCCGGACCGGTCGACCGGCACCTGGCCGACACCGCGGAAGAACGCGGCGGTCAGCTTGCCCTTCGCGCCGGGGCCGGTGAAGTAGTCGGACTTGGCGAGGAAGGTGATCCGCCGGGGCACGACGAGCGGCAGGAAGATGGAGTCGGAGAAGGACAGGTGGTTGCTCGCGAAGATCGCCGCGCCCTCGGCCGGGATGTTCTCCTCGCCCTCGACCCACGGCCGGAAAAGCAGTCGCAGGATCGGCCCGAGAACGATCCGTTTCAACACCCAGTAGAACAACCGGTCCTCCTTGCTCGACCCGCCGACTCTACGGCACTGTCCGGCCCGCTGGCCTCCGTGCGAAGATCTGAGCGCGGGCTCGTGCGCGAGCCCGCCACCGACCCGAAGGAGCAGCTGTGGTGATCATGGCCGGCGCGGAGCCGTTCAGTCACGACGGCTCTGCGGAGGTGGGCGTGCTCGTCTGCCACGGTTTCACCGGCACCCCGCAGGGGATGCGTCCGGTGGCCGAGCACCTGGCCGAGACCGGCCACACCGTGCGGCTGCCCCGGCTGCCGGGGCACGGCACCACCTGGCAGGAGATGAACCGGACGACCTGGCAGGACTGGTACGCCTCGGTCAACGCCAGCTTCTTCGAGCTGCGCGACCGCTGCACGCACGTGGTGGTCGTCGGGCTGTCCATGGGCGGGTGCCTGGTGACCCGGATCGCGCAGGAGCACGGGTCGCGGGTGGCCGGGCTGGTGCTGATGAACCCGGCGTTCAAGGTCGAGGACGTCCGGATGCGCGCGCTGCCGCTGCTGCAGCACGTGGTGCCCTCGCTGGCCGGCATCGCCGGCGACATCAAGCGGCCGGACGGGGAGCGGGAGCTCGCCTACGACCGGATCCCGCTGCGAGCGCTGCACTCCCAGACCCAGCTGTGGGCCACCGTGGTGCGCGACCTGCCCGACGTCACCCAGCCGGTGCTGCTGCTGCGGTCGAGGGTGGACCACGTCGTGCCCGCCTCCAGCTCGGCGCTGTTCCTCTCCCGGATCTCGAGCGTCGACGTGACCGAGATCGTGCTGGAGGACTCCTACCACGTGATGACCCTGGACAACGACGCCCCGCGGGTGCTCGCCGAGACCGCGGCCTTCGTCGACCGCGTCACGAGGGCTCCGTCGTGAGCCGCGACGAGGAGCGCCCATGAGCAACAGTGACGGACGGGACGGTGACATCGACGCCCGGTTCGACGACATCATGTCGCACTGGGACGAGGTCGGGATCGAGCCCGGGCAGGACCAGGACGAGGCGGGCCACCCGTCGAGCAAGGCGGTCAACCCCGCCCCGCACCTGCGCGGCGCACCCGGACCCGTCCCGGATGCCGGACAGGAGCCTCCCGGTGAGGTCGACGACCGCGACGCGCTCAGCGACCGCGGCGACCGCGGCGCCGAGGACGACCAGGGCGATCGGGGCGATCAGGGCGCCGGGTCGGAGGAGCCGCGCGAGG
>CAYRLV010000119.1:9200-10291 GCA_964425155.1 uncultured Ornithinicoccus sp.
CAGGGCGATCGGGGCGATCAGGGCGCCGGGTCGGAGGAGCCGCGCGAGGAGGTCGCCGCGACCGGTGACGAGCCTCCCGCGGCCGGCTGGCGGACGCACTCCCCGCCCGAGGAGGAGGAGCACTTCGTGCCCCCGCCGCCCGCTCCCCTACCGGCCGGCGACCTGCAGTTCTGGGGCATCCTCCTCGGTCTGGTCGGCGGCCCGGGCCTGCTGCTCTACCTGATCATGTTCGACCGGGACGCCGGGAGCCTGTGGATCGCGCTGGGCATCGCGCTCAGCGTCGGCGGGTTCGGCCTCCTCGTCGCCCGGCTGCCCAGCCACCGCGACGAGGACGATGACGACGACGGCGCCGTCGTCTGACCCTTGCGAGGGAGCCGCGGCCGGGCGGTTCAGGCGGACGGTGTGAGGCCGGTCAGGTCGAGGTCCACCCAGATCGGCAGGTGGTCGGTCGCCGCCACCAGGTCGGCCTCGTCCAGCTCGACCGGCGGCCGGTCGCCGGGGTCCGCGACCGGGATCGACGGGTCGACGAAGATGCCGTCGATCCGCGAGCGCGGTTCGCGGCTCGGGAAGGTGAGCGCGTCGGGCGAGACGGCCGGGAGCCGCTCGTCCAGCGCCCGCCAGGCCCGCCCGGTCGGCTGCTCGTTGATGTCTCCCGCGACCACCAGCGGCAGGTCCGCCGGGAGCCGGGAGAGGATCTCCGGGACGTGCGTGCGCCGCTCGGCCGTGCGCAGGCTGAGGTGGACGCTGGCCACGCAGACGGCCGGACCGCCGGGCAGGCGCAGCCGCTGCCAGGCGAAGCCGCGCTGCTGGTCGAAGGTGCGCACCGCGAGCCGCTCGTGGCCGCTGGCGAGGGTCTCCACCTGCAGGCTGGTCATGATCGTGGTGCCGCCGCTCCCCCGGCTGCCGCCGGGCCAGTAGAGCCCGCACGCCACCGCGAAGTCGGCGACCAGGTGGCCGAAGAGGAACCGGCGGGGCACCTCCTGCAGGCACAGCACGTCGGGCGCGATGGCCCGGACGACCCGGGCCGCGGCCTGCCGGTCGTCGTGCAGTCCGCGCAGGTTGTAGGACGCCACGCGCAGCGTCGAGCCCGC
>CAYRLV010000120.1:0-7697 GCA_964425155.1 uncultured Ornithinicoccus sp.
CCGGCACCGCGACGAAGGTGTATGCCGTGTAGAGGTCGCCACCGAGCAGGAACCAGGTGATCCAGGTGCCGAAGCTGCGACCGCCCAGGCCCCACTCGTCCAGCGACTCCAGGCTCTCGGCCTTGCGCCACCGCGAGGCCAGGAAGCCCATGACCGTCACGAGCAGGAAGAGCACGATGAGGACGGCCAGCGCCACCCCGTTGACGCCCACGTGGTTGTCCGCCGCCGCCAGGGCCGGGGCCAGGTGCGCGGTCACCGCTCCTCACCGGGCTCGGCGTCGGCAGCAGGGTCCTCGACGATCGGGCGGTGCGGGCGGGCCTTCTTGACCAGGCGATAGGCCGTGTAGGTCATGGCCGAGCAGAGCACGACCCAGACGAACTGGTACCAGATGAAGAACGGGAACGCCCCGAGCTTGGGGTCGATCCTGGAGTAGCTCCCGACCCACATCAAGGCGACGATGGGCACGGCCAGCAACAGGGCCGCGAGAGCGAGCAACCCCTTGTGGGCAGGGGGAGCGGAGTCGGGTGACTCGTGGCTGGACAACGGCGAACCTCCGCGGATGCGTGTGCCGTCCAGGGAGGCTGAACGGCGCCCGTGACAAGGGCGCACCCGAACCTAGACCCGATCGGTCCGCAGGTGGGGGAAAAGCGTCCACCGGTTTCGGCCAGAACCAGCGCACCCGCCGCCCCGGGTGTGGGGCGGCGGGTGCGCAGGTGCGATCGGCTCGGTCAGCTGGCCTTCTTCGTCTCCGCGAAGATCTCGGCGATCCGGTCGATCTTGGCCAGCAGCTCGTCGGCCTTGGCGACGTCGCTGCTGCCCTTGGTGCCTGCGGCCCCGGCGAGCTTGGTGGCCTCGTTGACGAGGGTGTGCAGCTCCGGGTACTTCTCGAAGTGCGGGGGCTTGAAGTAGTCCGTCCACAGGACCCACAGGTGGTGCTTCACCAGCTCCGAGCGCTGCTCCTTGATGATCAGCGAGCGGATCTTGAACTCCTCGTCGTCGGAGTCGGCCATCTTCTGGATGATGGCCTTGACCGACTCGGCCTCGATGCGGGCCTGTGCGGGGTCGTAGACGCCACAGGGCAGGTCACAGTGTGCACTGACCTCGACCGTGGGGGCGAACAAGCGAGACAACATCCCAGATCCCTTCTGACGCGACTGAGGTACGCAGCCCAACCTACTCCGGGTCCCATTGACCCGCGACCGGTGGTCAGGGCGTCCGGCGGACCAGGCGGTCCGGGACGCGCAGCAGCACTCGGGCGAGGACGTCCTCGGCTCCGATCGTGCCCACCGTGCGCGAGTCCACGCCCTCCCGCTCGTTGTCGCTCGCGACCCACCAGGCGTCACGTCCGGTGAGGTCGGGCCACGCAATCCGCTTGACCGCCAAGGGACGTGGGCCGTGCGGGCCATCGGGGAGCCGCACGAGCGCCATCCGGCGTCGCCGGGGCCGTGCGCCGTAGAGCACGAGCAGGCGATCCCCCTCGTGCAGGGTCGGCTCCATCGACCGGCCGCGCACGACCGCGATGCCCAGGCGTTTCATCGGCCCGATCCTGCCACGCCACCCTCGCCCGCGGTCGGGCGGCGGTCGAAGCGACGGTGATCACACTTGGCCGTCGGTGCTGGTGGGTGGGCGCCGGCTGTGCGATCATCGCGGGCAGCGGCCAACCCCGCGACTGGTCGATGTGGGCCACACCCCGGCGCCTCGCTCGCCCGTATGACGTGTGTCCGCTCCCCGCGAAGAGGTCCCCGGAATGTCCGCTCTCCCGCAGCCCCAGATCGATCCGACCAACCCCGTCTTCCTCGCCCACGAGGGCGGCAAGATCTCGATCACACCCACCGGCCGGCTTCGTGACCGCGCCGACCTGTCGCTGGTCTACACGCCAGGCGTGGCCGAGGTCTCGCGTGCCATAGCGGAGGACCCCGCGCTGGCTCCGCGGTACACGAGTCGGGGGAACACCGTCGCCGTCGTCACGGACGGCACCGCCGTCCTCGGCCTCGGCGACATCGGCCCCCTGGCGGCGCTGCCGGTGATGGAGGGCAAGGCGGTGCTGTTCAAGCACTTCGCGGGCGTCGACGCCGTGCCCCTCTGCTTGGAAACCGGCACGGTCGACGATCTGGTCGACGCGATCGTGCGGCTCGCTCCGCCATACGGGGGTATCAACCTCGAGGACATCTCGGCACCGCGGTGCTTCGAGATCGAGCGGCGGTTGCAGGAGCGCCTGGACATCCCGGTGTTCCACGACGACCAGCACGGCACCGCTGTCGTCGCCCTCGCGGCCCTGATCAATGCCGCGACCGTGGTCGGCAAGGAGCTGGCCGGGCTGCGCGTGGTCGTGTCCGGCGCGGGCGCGGCCGGCGTCGCGGTGACGCAGATCCTGCAGCGGGCCGGCGTCACCGACATCGTGGTGTGCGACTCCCGCGGCATCATCGAGCCCGGCCGCGACGACCTGGTGGACCACAAGCGCCGCCTCGCCGCGACCACCAACCACCGCGGTCTCACCGGGTCGCTGCGGCACGCGCTGCGCGGCGCGGAGGTCTACATCGGCGTCTCCGGGGGCGCCGTCCCCGAGGACCACGTCGCGTCGATGGCGCCGGACGCCATCATCTTCGCGCTGGCCAACCCCACGCCGGAGGTCGCCCACGAGGTGGCCCTCCGACACGCGGCCGTGGTCGCGACCGGGCGGTCCGACCACCCCAACCAGATCAACAACGTGTTGGCCTTCCCGGGGATCTTCCGGGGTGCACTCGACTCGGGTGCCACGCAGATCACCGAGGCGATGAAGGTCGCCGCCGCGCGGGCGATCGCCGGGCTGGTCGAGCAGCCGACGCCCGGCGAGGTCATCCCGAGCGTCTTCGACGATCGAGTGGCACCCGCGGTCGCGCAGGCGATCCGCGACCTGAGCTGACGGGCCTCTCGGCTCGCCCGCGTCAGCGGCGTGGTTAGAGTCGTGGGCATGCTCGCAGCGACCGCCGTCAGCCAGTCCGCCACTGACCCGCTCTCCGGCCTGAGCGTGGGGGACCACCCCGATCCCGAGCCGCGAGAGGGCTGGACCGTGGTCCGGTTGCGCGCGGCCGGCCTCAACCGCCACGACCTCTTCTCGCTGCAGGGGGTGGGGCTGCCGGCCGACCGGTTGCCGATGGTGCTCGGCTGCGACGGCGCCGGCGTCGACCCGGACGGCAACGAGGTCATCGTGCACGCCGTGGTCCCGTCGTCGGGGTGGACCGGCGACGAGACGCTCGACCCGCGCCGCACGCTGCTCTCCGAGCTGTATGACGGGACCCTCGCCGAGCAGGTCGCGGTCCCCACCCGCAACCTGGTCGCCAAGCCCGCGGCGGTCTCGTGGGAGCAGGCGGCCTGCCTGTCGACCGCGTGGCTCACGGCATACAAGATGCTCTTCGTGAACTCGGGGGTCACGCCAGGGGGCACGATCCTGGTGCAGGGCGCGGGCGGGGGAGTGGCGACCGCGCTGGTCCAGCTCGGCGCGGCGACCGGCTACCGGGTCTGGGTCACCAGCCGGGACGAGTCCAAGCGCGACCGTGCGCTGGGGCTCGGCGCCGACCAGGCGTTCGAGTCCGGCGCGCGGCTGCCGGAGCGGGTCGACGCGGTGATGGAGTCGGTGGGGGCGGCCACCTGGTCGCACTCGGTGAACTCGCTCAAGCCGGGTGGGACGATCGTGATCTGCGGCGCCACGTCCGGCGACGCCCCGGCCAAGGCCGAGCTGACCAAGATCTTCTTCAAGCAGCTGCGCGTCGTGGGGTCGACCATGGGCACCCGCGAGGACCTGGAGCGGTTGGCCCAGCTGGTGGCGGGTCGGGGCATCGAGCCGGTCATCGACCAGGTGCTGCCGCTGTCGCAGGCGCGGGACGGATTCGCCAGCATGCTCGCTGGTGACGTCTTCGGCAAGATCGTCTTCACGGTGGACTGACGGGCTGCGGGTCCCCCCGAATGCAGGAGGGACGCCCTCCGCCGAGGACGTCCCTCCGGTGACTCCGGCCGGCGCTCAGCCGCCGAGCGACGAGTTGCTGGTGGCCTTGAGGTACCACGACCCGTCGATCTTCACGAGCTCGGCGGGCTCGTCGCTCCCGTTGTTCATGTCGTCCGGCAGGCCCTCGACCTGGTCGGGCTCGATGGTGGCGGTGTCGCCGTCGACCTTGGCCTCCTTGACGGACAGGTTCTTCAGCTGGTCGAGCTCCTTGTCCTTGGCCGAGCCCATGGCCATCGTGAAGATCTTGACGCACTCCTGGAAGCTCTTGTCGTCGGTCTCGAGCGGCTTCTTGCCGTCGTTCGTGGTCAACTTCTTGCAGGCGGCGTCGGCGTCCTTGTCGCCGAGGGAGTGGAAGAAGGTCTCCATCGTGGCAGCGGCCTCGTCGGAGTCGCCACCGCCGCCGCAGGCGGCGAGGCCGGGCGCGGCGATCAGGGCGGCAGCCAGGGCGGCGACGGCTCGGGTGCGGGTCTTCATGGTCATCCTCACTGTGATCAGGTCGCGGCGCGGTGGCCCCGACACACTTCGCGGGCGGTCGTCCGCAGCCGTGAACGAAGGTGTCTTGCCCCCGAGTGCGTGGACCGGCGTCCGTGTGACGCCACCTTGGCCGAAACGGTTCCGCGAGAACCTTCTCGGCGCTGGTCGTGGAGCAGCCTAGCGGCTCAGCCCTGCCGACTCCCGCTCAACCGTCACGGCGGGCCAGGACCTCCCGGATCCGGCGACCGGCGTCGGTGAGGATGTCGAGCACCTCCTGCCGGGTCTGGTCGTCCACCGTGACCCGACGCATGGCGTCGCGCACGTCGTAGCGGAACGCGTTGATCGCCGACTCCAGGTCGCGCGCCGCCGGGCCGCGCATACCGGGCGAGGGTGGGCGTGGCCGCGAGGGCGGGGCTCCACCGGCAGGGGTCGCGGTGCGGCGCGCCTGCTTCGCTGCCTCCTTGAGCTCGGCGCGCATGTCGGCGGAGCTCGTGTGCACCCGCTGCCGCACCTGGGCGGCCAGCTCGCGGACGGTGTGGTCGAGGTCCTGCTGGAGGTCGGCGAGGTCGAACTGGCGGGCCTGCACCTCGGCCCGGCCGGCGTCGGTGATGCGGTAGGTCATCTTGCGACCCTCGCCCTCGGCCTTCTCGACCAGGCCCTCCTCCTCGAGCTTGGACAGTCGGGGGTAGACCGTCCCGGCGGAGGGGGAGTAGAGGCCGTCGAAGCGCTCCTCGAGAGCGCGGATCACCTCATACCCGTGCCGGGGTCCCTCGGAGAGCAGCGCCAGCAGGTAGAGGCGCAGCTGTCCATGGGCGAAGACGGCCATGGCTCAGCCCACGGGCTCGTCGGTCGCGGCGGCGGTGGCCCCCGCCGGCGAGGCGTCGGCGCGGAGCACGATCACGTCACCGGAGACGGACACCGCCCGGATGCGCAGCGCACCGTCGCCGTCGCGCAGGTGGCCGCCGTCGTTGACCCGGGGCGGGCTCGGCGGTGTCGGGGGCTCGGGCGGGGGTGGGGCGTCCCAGCCGCCCCGCGCGGCCTCCTTCATCGCGCGCTTGTGCCCCTTCATCGCCGCCTTGATCTGGTCCTTCATGGCCGCCATCTCCTCCTTGAAGGCGGCCATCTCGCGCATGAAGTCCTCGCGCGGGGAGTATGAGGTGCCGTCGACGACCACGTGTCCGCTCACCGACTGGGCCCGCACGTCGTAGCCGCGTCCCTGCGGGACCCGCACCGTCACGTCCCCGGAGACCGAGTTGGAGCTGATGGTCGCCTCGCCCTCGGCGAGGTCCAGCGCGATGTCGCCGCTGACCGTGTTGAGCCGGATGTCGCGCAGCCGGCTGGCCAGGACGGTGAGTCCGCCCGACACCGAGTTGCCGTCGTAGTTGCCGACCAGGGCGTGGCACTCGATCTCACCGCTGACGGTGTTGGCGTCGACGTCACCGACCAGGTCGTCCAGGGTCACGACACCGGAGACGGTGTTGACCTTGGCGTCGTTGCGCACGCCGGTGATCAGGGCGTCGGCGCTGACCGTGCTGGCCCGGACCAGGGCGGTCGTCGGGATGGACAGGCTGATCCGGGCGCTGAGGTTGCGGGCGTCCTTGCTGAGGTTCTTCAGGCCCTCCCAGAGGCTCCCCTCGACCTCGTCGACGTGGGCGACGGTCAGCGTGCTGCCGTCCCACCTGACGTGCAGCGGACGGCCCCGGACCTGCTCGACCTCGAGCCGGGCGGCGGGGGAGTCGTCATGGGTGACCACGTCCAGCCGGCCGCCGACCAGACCGACCTTGAGCTCGTGCACCTGCTCCTGGTCGCCCCCGACATCCAGGACCTTGGGTCCGTCGATGTGCCATTCCTGTGCCATGCGGTCCTCCGATGGGCCGGTCGTGGTTGCTGCAAACACGATACAACGCGATATATCGCGTTTGCAAGAGGCTCACCCGAGGGGGCCGCAGTGCGACCCTGCCGCGGAGGAGCTGCGGCGACGCACACCGCGCTAGTCGTCCAGGCGGAGCCACTGCGGCCAGCCGGCGTGCAGCACCAGCCAGGCGATCAGCCCGTAGCCGGCCTGCCCCGGGTGCGTTCCGTCTCCGCTCGCCAGGTCGGAGCGCCACTGCTCGTGGCCCACGAGCGGGCGGTAGCAGTCCACGAAGGTGACCCCCCGGCGGGAGCACACGTCCGCCTGCGCCTGGGCGAGCGCCTCGATCCGCTCGTTGAGCTCGTCGTCGGCCGAGGGGGGCGGGCCGACCACGAACGTGGCGATACCGGTGGCGGAGGCGTCGTCCAGGATGTTGGCCAGGTTGAGCCGGGAGCGGGCGGTCGTCACGCCGGCTTCGAGGTCGCCGTAGCCCAGGCCGAGCACCAGGCGGCGTTCGCTGCGGTCCGACCAGCGGGGCGTGCACTCGGCCCGCCACCGGGCCAGGACGTCGGCCGACGAGTCCCCCCGGACACCGAGGTTGTAGGCGGTGAGGTCGTGCTCGCCGGTCGGCGTGCGGGCCACCACCCGCGAGACCCAGCCGAGGGCCTTGGGGTCGCCGTACCCCGCCACGAACGAGTCCCCCACGAACACCAGCCCGATGTCGCGCGGGCCGTCGGCGATGTGGAACTCGGCGCTGGGGTTGAACTCGGGCTCTGCCTCGGTGCCGAAACTCACGATCAGTCCTCGTCCTCGTCGTCGTCGAGTCGGGCCAGCCAGGTGGCCAGCCGCTCGACGGGGGTCTCGAACTCGGGATGGAGGTCCACGAACAGGCGCAGCTGGTCGGTCAACCACTCGAGGGTGACCGTCTCCTCACCCCGGCGCTCCGCCAGCTCCTCGATCCCGCGGTCGGTGAAGTACACACCGGGAGGCTATCGCGCAGCCGGCGTGCAGCCGCGCAGGTGGGGAGCGCGCCGGGTGGGTCACCCGACGAGCGGCCCACGCCGACGAGGCGTCGACCTGCGGAAATTCGCACGGGGATCCGAGTCCGCGTGGCCTATCGTCACGCGGTGAGGTTCGTGATGGTGCCAGGTGGTTGGCAGGGCGGCTGGGCGTTCGAGTCGGTGGCCGCGGAGTTGCGGCGCGAGGGCCACACCGTGGAGGCCGTGACCCTTGCCGGACTGGAGTTGGACGGCCCTCCCGAGCCGACCTGCCCGGCGAATCTCGACACGCACATCGATCAGGTGGCCGAGATCGTCGGCCGTGGCGACGGACACCCTCTGGCCCTGTGTGGGCACAGCTACGGAGGGATGGTGATCGCGGGCGTCGCGG
>CAYRLV010000120.1:7797-10176 GCA_964425155.1 uncultured Ornithinicoccus sp.
GGCCGGGGAGCCCGTTCCTGAACCTGACCGAACGGCTGCGCCGCGACCCGGCGTGGCGGGTCCACGAGATCCCCGTGGGGCACAACATCGCCCGTCGTGACCCGGGTCGCCTCGCAGCCGTGCTCCACACGCTGGGCTGAGGCCCCAAGCAGCGTCGATCTCCCCGGCCCCCGGCGGTGGTTCCTGGTGCGTCAGAGGGTCACGTCGCGGTGCCAGGACTGCGTCGTGTATGCGGTGTGCCAGCCGAGCGAGGTGTAGAGCCCCTCCGCGCCGGTCGGCGAGTCGGCGTCGACCTCGAGCCCGACCCGGTTGCGGCCGCGCTGCGCCGCGTCGGCAATGACGGCACGCAGGAGCGAGGTGGCCACGCCCCGTCCGCGCGCGTTGGCGAGCACGCCGATGTACTCCACGTAGCTGCCCGCCGGCTGGGGCGCCCCGTCGGCGGTCAGCCCGCCGGGGACCGTGGTCGTGATGACCGCGCCGGCGGGCTCCGGCTCGGAGCCGTCGTCGCCGTCGTCGAGCTCGGCCAGCCACCAGTGGTCCCACCGGTGCCCCGGGTCCTCGCGCTGGCGGGCCACGAACTCCTCGAACGTCTCCTCGTAGGAGTTGAAGTGGTCCGCGAACGACGCCTCCAGGACGTCGTGCACGGTGCGGACGTCGCGCACGTCGGGCAGCCCGTCGGCGCCGAGCCGGATGCGGCGGATCACCACGCCGGGCTTGGGCGCCGGCAGCGCGCCCGGCCGGCCCTCCTCGGGGGTCACCTCGCGGGTCATCTGCCACCAGGTGCGCACCCGCGAGTACCCGGCCGCCTCGAGCCACCGGTGCTGCCGTTCGTCGTCGGCAAAGGCGCCGCTGTCCAGCTGGGTCCGGTCCAGACCGCGGGACCGGGCGATCTCCCGCCCCTGCTCCTCCGCCCAGGCGAACAGGGACGCCGCCAGGCGGTCGGCGACCGCGTCCTCGACCGCCGGGTCGATCGTCACCGACACCAGGCACCGCCCGGCGGCCCGGTCGTGCACGCTGGCCCAGGCGCGGGCCGGGTGCTCGCCGAGTTGCAGCGGCGGATGGTCGCGGGAGTGGTCGGGCTCCCAGACGACGAGGTGCTGGCGTGGGCGCGCGCCCCACCCCACCAGCTCGGACTGCACGGTGGTGCCGGTGGCGCCGGATCGACCCGACACCGCGAGCTCGTGGGCCCGGCGCACTCGGACCAGGTCGTCGAGGTGGTCGAGCGTGACCGGCGTCGCGGTCCAGCCGTCGGGCAGGTCGATGGCGGGCGTGGGGCTACCTGTCTGGGCGCGCGGAGTCACCCGACAGAGTGTAGGGACGGCGGGCACCACCCGCCGGTATGACGTGGGGGGGGGGGGGGGGGGGGGCCACCCACCCCCCCGTGCAAAGTGAAGGGGTGGTTGCCGAGGCTCGAACCGGGGCGGGGGCGCTCCGCGGTGGCAACCGCGGGCGACCCGCTCCCCCCCCCTTTGTGTGGCGGGCGGCCCCCCCCCCCCCGGGTTGTGGGGGGGGGGGGGGGGCCGGGCCCCCCCCCCCCCCCCCCACGTCATGCGTCAGCTCGTGGATGCCCCGGCACGAGCCGTGCCGGGCGCGATCAGCGGTCGAACGCGCGGGCGACCAGCTCCGCCTGCTCGGCGGCGTGCTGCTTGCTCGACCCGCTCGCCGGCGAGGCGGACGCCGGCCGGGAGACCACCTGCAACGGCCGCTTCTCGTCGTGGTTGCGCAGCAGCGGCGGCAGGCCGAGCGCCATGAACGGCCAGGCGCCCTGGTTGAGCGGCTCGTCCTGCGCCCAGAACAGCTCGGCGTTCGGGTAGGCCGCGACCGCCTCGGCGATCTCGGCGCCCGGGATCGGAGCCAACCGCTCCACCCGGACGATCGCGGTGCGGTCGTCCTCGCGCTTGGCCCGCTCGGCCTCGAACTCGTAGACGGCCTTGCCGGAGGCGAGCAGCACCCGATCGACCTTCTGCGGATCGAGCTCCACCCGGTCGGGCAGCACCGGCCGGAACTGCCCGGACGTGAACGCCTCGACCGGGCTGGCCGCCGCCTTGAGCCGCAGCATCGACTTCGGGGTGAAGACCACCAGCGGACGCCGCGGCCGGGTGTAGGCCTGCCGACGGAGCAGGTGGAAGTAGGACGCCGGCGTCGACGGATAGGCGATGGTCATGTTGTCCTCGGCGAACAGGCTGAGGAACCGCTCGATCCGCGCGGACGAGTGGTCCGGCCCCTGGCCCTCGTAGCCGTGCGGCAGCAGGAGCACCACGGAGGAGTGCTGCGCCCACTTCTGCTCGGACGAGGAGACGAACTCGTCGATGATCGTCTGGGCGCCGTTGACGAAGTCGCCGAACTGCGCCTCCCAGAGCACCAGGGCGTCCGGGCGCT
>CAYRLV010000121.1:0-325 GCA_964425155.1 uncultured Ornithinicoccus sp.
TCCGACTGCGGCATCGTCAACGTCAACATCGGGACGTCCGGCGCCGAGATCGGCGGTGCGTTCGGCGGCGAGAAGGAGACCGGTGGCGGGCGCGAGTCCGGGTCGGACGCGTGGCGTGCCTACATGCGCCGAGCCACCAACACGGTCAACTACTCCGGCGAGCTGCCGCTGGCGCAGGGCGTCGACTTCAGCGTCTGACGCCCCCCACCGCCACCCCGCGGAGTTGCTGGGGAAGCGGGACGCCGAGGTCCCGGATCGCCAGCAACTTCTCGCCACCCCGCGGAGTTGCTGGGGAAGCGGGACGCCGAGGTCCCGGATCGCCAGC
>CAYRLV010000121.1:425-9901 GCA_964425155.1 uncultured Ornithinicoccus sp.
AACTTCTCGCCACCCCGCGCACGAGGAGCAGGAGGAGCACGGTGAGCACGCAGGAGGAGCACGCCGAGGACGCTGGGACGTTGCTGTTCCTGTCGGCGGCCGAGGTGACCCAGGTCTTCGACATGGACACGGCGATCGAGTCGCAGCGAGTCGCATTCCGTGAGCTGGGACGGGAACACGCGCAGTTGCCGGCGCGACTGCTGCTGTCCGGGCCGGAGGAGTCGTCCTCGTTCTGCTACGCCGCGCGCGTCTCCGACGACACCGGTGCGGTCTGCAAGTTCGGCAGCGCGGCGCCGGCGAACGTCGGTCGGGGGCTGCCCACGGTGTCGGCGATCGTCACCGCACTCGATCCGGTGACCGGTGTGCCCGTCGCGGTCATGGACGGGACGACCGTGACGACCATCCGCACCTCGGCCGCGAGCGCCGTGGCCGCTGAGGCGCTCGCCCGCCCGGAGTCCGCCGTCGTGACCGTGTTCGGGTCCGGGGTCCAGGCGGAGGCACACGTGGATGCGCTGTCTCGGGTCCTGCCGCTGCGCGAGGTGCGCGTCGTCGGCCGCACCGCGAGCAGCGTCCAGGCCATGGTCGACCGTTGCCGGGAGCGGTGCGACTTCGAGGTCACCGCCGTCGACGAAGCGCGCAGCGCGGTGGACGGTGCGGACGTCGTGGTGGGAGCGACCACCAGTCCGTCGGCCGTCTTCGACGTCGACTGGCTGGCGTCAGGGGCAACGGTGATCAGTGTCGGGTCGTTCGCCGCGGACCGGTCGGAGGTGCCGGTCGAGCTGGTCGGTCGCGCCGACCGGGTCGTCGTCGACGACATCGAGACCGCGCTCGAGCACGCCGGGCCGGTGGTGGCCGCCCTCGAGCGGCAACTGATCGCGCGTTCCGACCTGGTGGGGCTCGGCGAGGTCGTGGCCGGGCGGACGGCCGGCCGGTCGGGGCCGGACGACCTGGTCTTCTACAACAGCGTGGGCATCGGTGTGCAGGACGCCGCGGCCGCCTGGGCGGTCGTCGCCGCGGCCCGGGAGCAGGGCCTCGGCCAGCGGCTCACCCTCTGACCACGAGGGCCCTCCTCTAGGCGTTGCCGATGGATTCCGAAGGCAACCAAGGGTGGACCGGAGGGTGCGGTGACGGTCATGCTGGCGTGGCAACTCAGCGATGCTGCCACGAGCCAGATCCCGCTGACCCCATCACCCGAGGAGGACCGTCGGCATGCCCAGCCCAGGACCCCGCTACTGCATCATCGGTGCCGGGGCCGCCGGCCTCGCCGCCCTGCGCGAGATGAACGACCTCGGTCGTGACGTCGACTGCTTCGAGAAGTCCGACCGGGTCGGCGGTCACTGGAACACCGACTACGAGTCGCTGCACCTGATCACCTCGCGCGACGTGTCGGGGTTCCCCGGCTACCCGATGCCGGCCGACTACCCGGTCTACCCCAGCCGTCAGCAGGTGCTCGACTACCTGAACGGGTTCGCCGACGAGTTCGGGCTGCGCGAGCAAATCCACTTCGGCACCGCGGTGGAGCGTGTGGAGCCGCAGGGGCCTCGGGGCCGGGACGGCTGGATCGTGCACACCAGTGGCCGTCCGCCGCAGCACTACGACGGCGTCCTGGTCGCCAACGGGCACCTCTGGGACCCGCGAATCCCCCAGGAGGCAGGCGACTTCGCGGGACCGTCGATCCACTCCGGCGACTACGAGGGGCGCCACCAGATCGAGGGCGACCGGGTGCTGGTCGTCGGTTCCGGCAACTCCGGTTGCGACCTGGCGGTGGATGCGGCGCAGGCCAGGCTCACGACGGCCATCTCGATCCGGACCGGCCACACCTTCCAGCCGAAGGCGATCTTCGGTAAGCCGCGCGCCGAGCTGACCTGGCTCGCCAAGCTGCCCGGCGTGCTGCAGGAGCGGATCACCCGGACCCTGATCGACATCGTGGTGGGCCGACCGTCCGCCTACCGCGGGCTGCCCGAGCCGCCCACCCGCAACCTCAACGAGCAGCCGCCGGTCGTCAACAACCTGCTGCTCTACTGGATCCAGCACGGCCGGATCGACGTGGTGCCGGGCATCTCCCGGATCGACGGCAGGACGGTCCACTTCGTCGACGGCACCAGCCGCGAGTTCGACACCATCCTGTGGGCCACCGGCTTCAACGTGCGCCTCCCGTTCCTCGACGACGACCTGTTGCAGTGGCGTGACCGCGTGCCGCTGCGCGTGGGCGCCATGACCGTCCCCGTCGGGCTCGAACGGCTCTATTTCGTCGGCATGTCCGCGCCCCGCGGCCCGCAGATGCCGCCCTATTCGCAGGAGACGCGGATGATCGACAAGATGCTGCGCCTGGACGAGACCCAGGGCAGCGGCTGGGTGCATGAGGCGTTCCGGCACGAGGAGCCGGAGTCGCGGATCGACATCGTGCGTGCCGACTGGAACAAGCAGATGGAGCGCACCGACGCGATGCTCGACCGGCGGCTGCGGGCCGTCGCCGGCCGCGTCCCCACGTCCCGACCTCATGACGACGCCCGCGTCGTCGACCTCGCATCATGAAGACACTCCAACGCAGTTCGCCGCCTCCGATGCTCGGCCGGGACTTCGCATGAACGCGGCCGAGCCCCACGAGAGCACCCGGCTCAGCGGCCGGGTCGCCCTCGTCACCGGCGGTGCTCGCGGCCAGGGCGCCTCGCACGTCGAACGGCTCGCCCGTGAGGGTGCCGCCGTCGTGGCGGTCGACGTGCTCGACTCCGAGGGGCACCGGCTCGCGGAACGCCTGGCAGATCAGGGTATGGGGGTCGGTTACCTCCACCTGGACGTCACCGACGCCGGTGGCTGGGCCGAGACGGTCGAGCGGGTGGTCGCCGAGCACGGCCGGCTGGACGTGCTGGTCAACAACGCCGGGATCATCCACGTGAACCCCCTCGAGAAGGAGGACCTCGCCGATTGGCAGCGGCTGCTGGAGGTCAACCTCACCGGTGCCTTCCTGGGCCTGCGCGCGGCCATCCCCGCGATGCGGGCGTCCGGCGGCGGCTCGGTCATCAACGTCGCCTCGATCTTCGGGCCGGCCGGTGCCGTCGGCTACGCCGCCTACTCCGCCAGCAAGGCCGGCCTGCTCGGGCTGACCCGCACCGCGGCGCTCGAGCTGGCCGACGACGGTATCCGGGTCAACGCGATCACGCCGGGAGGTGTCTCGACCCCGATGAACGAGAACGAGAAGGAGGGCGGTGTCATCCCCGACACGCCCCTGCGCCGCCGCGCGCACGTCTCCGAGATCTCCTCTGCCGTCGCGTTTCTCGCGTCCTCCGACGCGAGTTTCGTGACCGGCACCAACCTGGTGGTCGACGGTGGTTTCCTTGCCCGCTGACTCGGACCGGCAGGGCTCGGACACGCCGAGTGGGACCGTCGTGGTGACCGGCGCCGGCAGCGGGATGGGTGCCGCGGTCGCCGACCTCTACGGCGGACGCGGTTGGCGGGTCGTCGCGGTCGATCGGGACGTGTCCGCGCTCGAGGCGACCGGCCCCGCATACCCCTGCACCGCGGTGGCGGCGGACGTCCGCGACCGGGAAGGGCTGACCGCCGCTCTCGGTCCCGTGGTCGCCGATGGCGTCGACGTGCTGGTCAACGCGGCCGGCATCTACCCGACCTCGACCCTGGCCGGCTTCACCGAACAGCGCTACCGGGACATCTTCGACGTCAACGTGCTCGGCACCCTCAACGTGACCGCGGTGGTCGCCGAGCACCTGCGACCGGGCGGCGCGGTCGTGAACTTCGCGTCGGTGGACGCGTTCGCCTACTCCGCCGAGCAGCTGCTCTACAGCGCCAGCAAGGCGGCGGTCGTGTCCCTGACCAAGTCGCTCGCGATCGAGCTGGCACCGAGGGACGTCTCGGTGAACGCCGTCGCGCCCGGATGGGTCGACACCCCGGGGACACGTGCCGGCGGCCGGATGGAGCAGGCCGTGCAGGCGGTGCCGATGGGTCGCGCGGCGCAGCCCGAGGAGATCGCCCAGTGGGTGTGGACCCTGTCCACGGGGGCCTACCTCACCGGCGAGACGCTCGTCGTCGCCGGCGGCGTCCTGGTGCGCTAGTCAGCCGTCGGCTCCGTGGGGTCGGCGACGCTCACCCCGGTGAGGCGGTCCGCGGCCGTCCGGGCGGCGGCCGTCAACGCGTCCAGGGTGCCGGTCACGGCCGGGTTGAACGCGGGGGACCGGAACAGCGCGGTGACGTGCCGCCTCGCCGGGCTGCCGTGCAACGTCGTCGCGTGGACGCCCTCGCGCGGGACGTGGCTGAGGGCCGGCACCAGCGCGATGCCGAGCCCGGTGCGGACGAACCCGCGGATCACGTCGTAGTTGTTGCTGCGCACCGCGATCGTGGGCTCGAAGTCCTCCTCGGCGCACAGCCGCAGCAGGCAGGTGGCTCCCGCGCTGTCGACCCGAGGGGACACCCACCGCTCCTCACGCAGGGCGTCCAGCCGGACCGGCCCCTCGTCGCCGAGCGGGTGCTGCCCGGGCAGCAGCAGGACGAGGTCCTCGTCGAGCAGCGGTCGGGCCGCGACGGACCGCGGCCAGCGGCGCGGGACGACGTCGTAGTGGTAGACGACGGCCAGGTCGATCTCGCCGTCGCGCAGGCGCTCCACGAGCTCGTCCGTCTCGCCCTCGTCGAGCAGGATCTCCACCTCCGGGCGCCGGGCGAGCAGCTGGGCCAGCGCCTCGGGGAGGAGTTGCTCGCTGGCGGTCGGGAAGCTGCCGATGCGGATCCGCCCGGCCGTGCCGTCGGTGACCCCCTGCACGTCGTCCTCCAGGGTGCGCAGGCTGGCGAGGCTCTCCCGGGCCCGGGCGGCCAGGAACTCGGCGGCCGGTGTCGGGCGGACGCTGTGCGCGGAACGCTCGAAGAGCGGCATCTTCACGGCGCGCTCCAGGGCGGCGATCTGCTGGGAGACCGCCGACCCGGTGTAACCCAGCTGACGGGCGGCGTCGGCGAACGACCCGGTGCGCACCACGGTCACGAGTGTCGCCAGGTGGAGCGGGTTGAGCATAAGGAACTCTAACGTCGGCCCGTGCCCGGCCACGGAGCAGCACCAGCAACCGTGACCCTTCGACCCGCAAGGTCTGGGCCTCGCCGGCTGGCCGCCGCGGACCCCGATCCGCCATGGTGCTGGTATGTCCCAACCTGCCCGGAGCACCGCCTCGCCCACCCACGACGTCGACGCGCACTTCGTCGAGGCCGTCGGGCGACTGGAGGCCGGCGCCCCCGGGACCACGTGGCCGGAGCAACCGGACCGTGCCGCGACCGCGGAGCGGCTGCTGCGGGTGTTCGACGCCCAGGCGGGCAGTCGCCACCTCGACCTGGCGGCGCGGTGGATGCAGTCGCAGGGCCGGGGCTACTACACGATCGGCTCGTCGGGACACGAGAGCAACGCCGCCGTCGCCGACGTGCTGCGCCCCACCGATCCCGCGCTGCTGCACTACCGGTCGGGCGGGTTCTACCTCGCTCGCGCCGCCCAGGTGCCCGGGCACGACGGGCTCCGCGACGTGCTGCGCGGAGTCGCTGCGGCGGCGGACGAGCCGATGAGCGGCGGCCGGCACAAGGTGTTCGGCCACCCCGACCTCGCGGTGCTGCCGCAGACCTCGACGATCGCCTCGCACCTCCCGCGGGCCCTGGGGGTCGCGTTCGCGACCGAGCGGGCCCGCAAGCTGGGGGTCACCACGGCCTGGCCCCGCGACGCCGTCACGGTGTGCAGCTTCGGCGACGCGTCCGCCAACCACTCGACCGCGGTCGGGGCGCTCAACGCCGCCATGCACGCGTCGTTCCAGGGGCTGCCGCTCCCGCTGCTGTTCGTCTGCGAGGACAACGGGATCGGCATCAGCGTCCGCACCCCGCGCGGTTGGATCGAGGCCACCTATCGCGATCGGCCGGGGCTGCGCTACTTCACGGCAGACGGCTTCGACCCGGAGGAGACGTTGCGGGTGGCCGCGCGGGCGGCCCGGTACGTGCGCGCTCACCGGTCCCCGGCGTTCCTGCACCTGCGCACCGTCCGGCTGATGGGGCACGCCGGCTCCGACGTCGAGTCCGCCTACCGCACCACCCGTGAGGTGGCCGCCGACCTCGAACGCGATCCGCTCGTCGGGACGGCTCGGACGCTGGTGGCTCGTCGGATCCTCTCTCCGGACGCGGTGCTGGAGCGCTACGAGCGGACCCGCGAGCAGGTCCACGCCCGCGCCGAGGAGGCACTGGCGTCGCCGAGGCTGACCCGCCGGTCCGCCGTGGTGGCTCCGCTGCGCGCCGACCGGGCCGACGAGGTCGCCCGGCACGCCGCGACCGCCGCGGACGCGGTCAGCAGGCAGCGGGTGTTCGGCCGCCGGCTCCCCGAGGACGAGGGCGGGCTCACCCTGGCGCAGTCGGTCAACCGCGCGCTCGGCGACGTGCTGGCGGTCGACCGCGGCGCGATCGCGTTCGGCGAGGACGTCGGCCGCAAGGGCGGCGTCTACGGCGTCACCCGTGGCCTTGCGGGCAAGGTCGGGCCGGCCCGGGTGTTCGACACCCTGCTGGACGAGCAGTCGATCCTCGGCCTCGGACTCGGCGCGGCGGTGACCGGGTTGCTGCCCATCCCCGAGATCCAGTACCTCGCCTACCTGCACAACGCCGAGGACCAGTTGCGTGGCGAGGCGGCCAGCCTGCCGTTCTTCTCGGACCGCCAGTACCTCAACCCGATGGTGGTCCGGATCGCTTCGTACGCCTACCAGAAGGGGTTCGGCGGCCACTTCCACAACGACAACTCGGTGGCCGTGCTGCGCGACATCCCCGGGCTGGTGATCGCCTCGCCGTCCCGTCCGGAGGACGCGGCGGCGATGCTGCGGACCAGCGTGGCGGCGGCCCGCGTGGACGGCAAGGTCGTGGCCTTCCTCGAGCCGATCGCGCTCTACCACACCCGCGACCTGCACGAGGACGGCGACGAGGGCTGGCTGGCCGACTACGCCGCGCCGGGGGACTGGGCCGCCGGCCACGTCCCGCTCGGCCGGGCCCGGACCCACGGCGACGGCGACGACCTGACCATCGTCACCTTCGGCAACGGCCTCTACCTCAGCCTGCGCGCTGCCCGGCGGCTGGCGCAGCAGGGGGTGCACGGTCGGATCCTCGACCTGCGCTGGCTCGCGCCGCTACCGGTCGACGACCTGCTGCGTGAGGCCACGGCGACCGGCCGAGTGCTGGTGGTCGACGAGACCCGACGCACCGGAGGCGTGGCCGAGAGCGTGGTCAGCGCCCTGACGGCACACGGCTGGCGCGGCCACCTGCGCACCGTCGCCGGAGAGGACACCTACATCCCGCTCGGCGACGCCGCCAACCTGGTGCTCGTGTCACAGGACGAGATCGAGTCGGCCGCGCTGGAGCTCGCCCGCACCCCCCACCCGTGACGAGTGGTTGTTGGACTTGAGGCGGGTTTCTCGCGCAAACCCAGCAACCATTCGCAGCGGGGCGAGGGGGCGGGCTGCCCCCGGGAGGGGCGTGGCCGGTTGAGACTGCGGAGCGTGGGGGGCCGGCTCAGCCCGCGGAGAGTGACTCCCGCACCTGCGCGGCCGCCGTCACCAGGTTGGTCAGCGCGGCCTCCACCTCGGCGTAGCCGCGGGTCTTGAGACCGCAGTCCGGGTTGGCCCACAACCGCGAGACGGGGACCGACACCGCCGCCCGCTCGAGCAACTCGCTGATCTCGGCGACGCTCGGCACGCGAGGTGAGTGGATGTCGTAGACACCCGGGCCCACTCCGCGGTCCATGCCGCCGCCGGTGAGCGCCGGGAGCACCTCCATCCGGGATCGTGCCGCCTCCAGGCTGGTCACGTCCGCGCCGAGGTCGTTGATCGCGCCCACGACGTCGCCGAACTCCGAGTAGCACAGGTGGGTGTGGACCTGGGTGCTGTCCGCCACCGCGCTGGTGGCGACGCGGAACGCGTCCACCGCCCAGGCGAGGTAGGCCGGCTGGTCCTCCCGCCGGGGCGGCAGCAGCTCGCGCAGGGCCGGCTCGTCGACCTGGATCACCCCGATCCCCGCCCGCTCGAGGTCGAGGGTCTCGTCCCGGACGGCCAGCCCGACCTGCAGCGCCGTGTCGGCCAGTGGCTGGTCGTCGCGCACGAACGACCAGGCCAGGATCGTCACCGGGCCGGTGAGCATGCCCTTGACCGGACGGTCGGTGAGCGACTGGGCGTAGGAGATCCACGGCACGGTCATCGGTTCGGGCCGGCTCACGTCGCCGAACAGGATCGGCGGGCGCACGCACCGCGAGCCGTAGGACTGCACCCAGCCGTGCGCCGACGTGGTGAAGCCGTCGAGCAGCTCGGCGAAGTACTGCACCATGTCGTTGCGCTCCGGCTCGCCGTGCACCAGCACGTCCAGGCCGAGCGACTCCTGCAGGCGGATCACCCGCTCGATCTCGGCACGCATGCTCGCGGTGTAGGTCGCGGTGTCGATCCGGCCGGTGCGGTGGCCGGCCCGGGTGGCGCGGACGTCGTCGGTCTGCGGGAACGAGCCGATCGTGGTGGCGGGCAGCGGCGGCAGCCCGAGCCGCTCCTGCTGCAGCGCGCGGCGCTGTCCCGCCTCCCCTCGGGTCCGGTCGGATTCGCCCAGCGCGGCCACCCGCGCCCGCACGTCCGGACGCCGGGTGAGTGACGACTCGTGCCGTGCGGTGATGGCCGCCTCCGCCTCCGCCAGCTCCCGGTCCACCGCGTCGGGGCCCTGCGACAGCCCGCGCTGCAGGATCACCACCTCGCGCACCTTCTCCCGCGCGAACGCCAGCCACGGGCGGATCCGCTCGTCCAGGGAGTCCTCGGCCTCCAGCGAGTAGGGGACGTGCAGCAGCGAGCAGGACGTGCTCACCGCGAGGGACCCGCAGACACTCGCCAGGCTCTCGAGGGTGCCGAGCGCGGCGCGCAGATCGGTCCGCCACACGTTGCGGCCGTCGACGATCCCGGCCACCACGGTCTTGTCCCGCAGCTGGGGCAGCTCGGCGAACTGGTCGGTGACGCCCGAGCACAGGTCCACCCCGAGGGCCTCGACCGGGGTGT
This sequence comes from uncultured Ornithinicoccus sp., assembly GCA_964425155.1. Classification (GTDB taxonomy): domain Bacteria; phylum Actinomycetota; class Actinomycetes; order Actinomycetales; family Dermatophilaceae; genus Segeticoccus. Next base: position 9,458 of record CAYRLV010000121.1, read on the forward strand.
CGGCGAGCAGCGGCAGCGCCGCCCCGAGCCGGCCGAAGTAGGACGCGACGAACAGTGCCGGGCGGTCGTCCCGTCCGCCCAGTGCCCGGTATGCGGTGTGCGCGGCGGCGAGCTCCTCCTCGCCCCGGTCCTGGACCAGCGCCGGCTCGTCGAGCTGGACCCAGGACGCGCCGGCGGCGCGCAACCGAGCCAGCAGCTCCGCATACAGGGGGAGCAGGGAGTCGAGTCGCGTCAGGGGCGAGAAGCCCTCGGGCGCCTCGTCATCCGGCTTGGACAGCAGGAGGAAGGAGACCGGGCCGAGCACCACCGGACGAGTGGCGATGCCCAGCTCGGCCGCCTCCGCGAGCTCGGCGAGCGGCTTGGTGGCATCCAGCCGGAAGGAGGTGTCGGGCCCGATCTCGGGCACCAGGTAGTGGTAGTTGGTGTCGAACCACTTGGTCATCT